>JAGOLG010000079.1 GCA_017994195.1 Rhabdochlamydiaceae bacterium | reverse complement strand
ACATCATACCGTGTAAAGCCATGTTTTACAACTGGAAAATCAGCGATTTTATCCAGAGAAATTTTCAATGGGAGCTCTTCATCCAGTGATGCGTAAGGAAATTCATAAAGGCCTGACATGACTTTTTTTTCTTTCTCTTGCCTTATGAGGACCGAGGTTCCTGACATAATGAGGGCAACTTGCCTTTTAAGTTGAATGATTGAAGGCCTTTTTCGGAGAATTGGAAACTCAAGAACCCTTCCCATGCCATATGCTTTACAATCTTCCATGAGAGGACATTCTTGGCATTTAGGTTTTTTTTGACAGATCTGCGCGCCAAGCTCTATCAAGCCTTCCATCACGACCCAGGGCTCTTCTTCTGGGAGGACTTTGCAGGTCATCTCCTCGTAAGGGACTCGCTTTGAGCAATCATGAGAAGAAGCAAAAAAACGAGAAAGCACCCGCACCACATTTCCATCGACAGCAGCAGCTTTTTGCTTAAAAGCAAAACTGCGAAGCGCTCCGACGGTATAGGGTCCGAACCCGGGAAGCTCTTGAAGCTCAAGGGCAGAAGAAGGAATCACGCCTTGATAGCGAGTCATTATATACTGGGCTGCTTTATGAAGATTTCGAGCCCGGCTATAATAACCAAGCCCCTCCCACGCCTTGATGACTTCTTCTTGGGAAGCGCTGGCAAGAGATTCCAAAGTAGGAAATTTTTTCATCCACCTGTGAAAGTAAGGAATTACAACTGCAACTTGGGTCTGTTGCAGCATGACTTCAGAGATCCAGACTCTATAGGGAGATCGGTCTTCTCGCCAAGGCAGATCTCGCTGCTCACTTAGAAACCATTCTTTCAATTTAGAGGATATTTTTTCCATCTCCTTAAAGTATACCAAAAGGGTCTTCGGATGGAAATCGATTAAAATAAGTACGTTATGTTTTGGCATAGCCCTTGCATTCATCAGTGGGTGGAGGATCATGGCATGGAATCAATCGAATGGACAGAAATACACGACAATTTACAGTTGGTGATGAAACGAGAGCTAGAGACAATGCGTCAACTTTTAGATAACATGAACCTAGAAGAACAGTTTATTTTAAGGAAGGAAAAGAAGTATTGGGGCTCTATGATGGAAGAAAGAGCGCACCTGATCGATCAGCTCAGCGAAATTCGTCAGAGCAAGCTGATTATCACGGAAAAACTTGAATCGATTACTCAACGCTCCAATGCTCCTTTAGAAGAGCTTCTTCCAGAAGCACATACAAATAGCTGGGAGGTGTTATCATTAAGAGATCAGATGGTGACTTTACTTGAACGAATGAACCTTCAGACAAGCCGCAATGAGATGCTAATGCAGCTCGAGCGCATACCAGCGCCCCAGGTTAACAAGGTTAAAAAGAAAATCTCTATTGCCACCCTTCCTTCGGAAGATTATAAAGAGAAGGATGAGTAATGTTGCAGGTTATCTACAGGGAAATTTAGAACAGCACCTGGATCATTTAGCCCCTTTGTGCAGTTTAATGGGATGGCCCCTCATTGTAACCGATGAGGCAATCTATAAACTTGGCAAAACCTATTACCCGGGCCTGGTGCTCCATTTATGGAACGTTCTAGAAGCTCCTTTTCTTGTCACTCAGCAATTTGACACGGTCATCACAACTCTGCCTAGAGTTTTTTTTGATGAAAGCTTTTTTATTGCAGAAGCTTCTTTGAGAAAACGCCTCAAAACAGTTTGGCTCCCTCATGGCAATTCGGATAAAGGGCATCTATTTCCCCACATGGAAGCATTGAAGGATGAAGAGGCGGCTTTTGTGTACGGCCCTAAAATGATTGATTTTCTGAATGTAAAAAACGTCAAAATACCTAAAATTATCCTCCTAGGAAACTTCCGCTACGTCTATTTTCAAAAACATCGCTCTTTTTATGAGAATCTTCTAAATGAAATGGGACTGCAGGAAAACTTTACCCTCTATGCCCCTACATGGAACGATGCAGAAAATTCTAGCTCTTTTGAAAGCTCTATCGATGAAGTGATAGAAAAACTGTCCGGCACACCGCTTGTGATCAAGCCGCATCCCAATGAATTAGAGAATATTCGCGTCATCCAAAGACAACTGTCTAAAAAGGTCAAATGGCTGGACCATTTTCCTCCGATTTACCCTCTTTTATCTAGAACTTCGCATCTTATAGGAGACTTTTCTTCCATTGGGTATGACTTTTTACAGTTTAATCGCCCTATGACATTCTTCAATCCCACAGGTCGCAAAGCCGATGATCCAGGACTGTTTTTACATCAATGCAGAGCAGAAGATCGTCCGGTGCTGGCACGGTATACTTTTGGAGAAGAATCGACATGGATTCCACTTTTAGAAAAGGTAAAGCAGCTTGACATCTGAAAATTGGATTGGCGTTCACACCGGCGGGGCTCATTATCTTGACCACCTAGGTATTTTATGCGAAGGCTTGGGAATCCCTCTCTATGTCACAGAGCCTGCAACTTTTAAAGCAGCGCGCGAGTTTTACCCAGGATTAAAAGTCGAATATATAGACCTTTCAGACCTTTCGCTCTCATTTTTGGCAGAAAGAGCAGATGTTATTTTTGAATCTGGTCACACTTTTGCCGCTGAACTCCTTCCTCTTTGGGAGCTGCTTCATAAAAAGAAAATGAGAGTCGTGTATTGTCCTCACGGCAATTCCGATAAAAAAGCTCCTAAGCTGAGAAAAGATCTCTCCTTGATCTATGGAGAGCATATGAGATGCCATCTTGAGAAAACGGGCGAAAACGCTTTGCTAGAAAAAACAGTGATCACAGGAAATTACCGAGCTGTTTACGATCGTGTTCATCAGAAATGGTATGATGAAAAGCTGGATTCATTCATCGAAAAAAAACTCGTGCCCGATCGAAAAACTGTTTTTTATGCTCCGACTTGGGAAGGTCCTGATTGGTTTGAAAAGACACTTAAAGTGATAAACGAGATAGGATCGGACTTTAATCTTCTTTTGCGCCTGCATCCTTTCCTTGAAGATTTATATCCTGCTCAAGTTGAAATTATCAAGAGCCTCACGGCGCTAGACTTATCCTCTTTCCCATCGATTTATCCAATTTTACGAAGGGCGGATTATTATCTTGGCGATTTTTCTTCAGTCGGTTATGACTTTTTATCTCTTGATAAACCATTGTTCTTCTTAGAGCCTTTTGAAGGAGAGATCTATGACTGTGGTCTTCTCCTTTGCACAAATGACCACTATGGGAAAACCCTGATGGAATTTCAAGATCATGGGCAGTTGAGTGCAAAAAGAAAAGAACTAGCAAAAAAAGTGTTTGGCAATGAAAAAAGTTTTGAGGGAATTAAAAACGAGATAAAAGAAGCCCTCTCTTTCGAAAGAGCTTCTTGGGTTATAGATTAACCTTTTTTACCGCAACCGCAGTCTTTTTCGTTAGCAGTTGGTTCTTTATCAGTTTTGTCTGCTGTTGCAACAGTCGCATCTTTATCAGCAGATGTATCTGTAGCTTGATCATCAGCATATACTGCAGAGAAAGCACCCATTACGCAAAGACCCAGTAGCATTAATTTCTTGTTCATAATATCCTCCATTTTTTTGGGTTGTAAATCTTTACGAATCTTAATAAAGCGCCTCTTTTTTGAAAACAAATATTGCAGCTGGTTCAGAAATCTATCGGATCGGATAAGGCCGGTAAGATTGTTAAAAAAATAAGTTTTTCAAAATCTTCAATAGGAGATTTGATATCCGCTTCATAGGAAGAGCTACCCTCTTTTAAAGGATAGACTTTAGAGATGGTTCCTACCTGCAGGCCTGCTGGAAAAAGCCCATCCATTCCTGTCGTAACGATACTATCGCCTGCTTGGATCAGTGGAAGGCCTTTGTCTAATGAAGAGTTTGTTTTACCTGTTCGAAGATCTCGGCTTGGACCCTCGGCATCTTCAAAATCGTAGTTAAAGCCTTGTCCGCGTAGCACAGCTCCCCTTTCTCGCCAGAGAGGATACCGCATGCCTTGGATTTCTCCTTTCGCCAGATAAAGGCCTTTTCCTTCCCCTCGGGCCACTCTTACAGAAGGGTTTAAAGCGCGGTCGGTAATAAAACGGACTCTGCTTCGATGCTTTCCAACGTAATCGATAAGACCGATGACGGTTGTTCCTAAAACTACAGGACTATTTTTTTCAATGAGACGTGTTTTGAGACGCTCATTTGTCTCTTCTCCGACATTGACCCAGACAGAACTTTTCCAAGATCCGTTTTCACGAAAAATAATGCGTGCTGTAATTGCATGAGAGTAAAGTTCAAGTTGTCTATAGATTTCTTGTTTTCTTCTGAGCGAATAAGCGTCTGCTTCTGTCATCTGCATGAGGTGATGAGCTTGAGCTCCGATGATTTTCTCAAGATCAAGTTCTGCTTTCAAAAGCTCTAGCTGTGATTTCAGTTGGTAATTTTCAAGCCGGATCATTTCCAGTTCTTTCACAACTTGAGGCGGAGTATGATATCCACCCGAAGGCCATACTGTTGTGATATTTAAAAACAGCTCTTTAATGTTTGAAAGATGTCTCCAAGAAGGAGCGATCGTTGCAACGGTTGCAGAACGCAAATTAGTAGCTGCACGATCAGGAAGGCTGAGGATCACCAGTAAGCTTAACGCTAAAAAAATGTAATTGTAACGTCTCATATAACAGCCATCTGCTGTAGGAGCGAGCACGCCCCTAATTAAATTATTAAAATGGGAGTCTTGCGACTCCCAAAATCCCCGTAAGGGGCTTGTAACGGAACAAAGCTGACATGCAATGTTCGCTCCCCTCGACAATGTTATCTAACGGTTTACGTACATGCATCACGCGCTTAACCCTTCTGCGTGTTTAAACACATGTCTTAGAGTCTGGGACTGAGGAAGCATCCCAGAGTAACTATACATTCGTTAGTAACGTAGCATTATCATCACTTGTCAAGCTCCAATGCTAAGTCTGGTAAACATAGGGCTTTGAAATATACAAAGCCTACGGCCTTGTGCCGTGGGTAGTTTACTCTGCTACCATCTACCATATAAATCCCATACTCTTCGCTCAGACTTTGAACCTTATAATCGGCCATATCTATTTTTGCAAAGCAGTTATGGCTGCATATAACAAGTTTATCTGCGGCCATAACTGTTTTCTAATCAGGTGACAAAAAAAGGCGCATTAGTTGCACACAGGTTAGTTCCTATGCGTGCACTCTAAAAATCATCTCCTAGTCAACTTAAATCTTACAAAGATTAAGTCCTAAAATAATATAACTACAACGTCTTATACAACAGCAATCATCGACTGAATAACATAATTAAAATTCTGCTGGGAAAGCCCAGCCAAATTTATTCTGCCACCATCTGCCATATAAATCCCATACTCTTCTCTGAGCCTTTGAACCTTTTCTTGTTCTAGACCTAAGAAACAAAACATTCCGAACCTGTGCTGCAAATATGAAAAGTCTCTTTTCTTCTGCCCTGCCTGTAGCGCTAAGACAAACTCTTTCCTAAGATGATCTATGCGATGTCTCATCACGTCGACTTCTTTCATCCATTCTTTTTTCAGTTCTCTATTTGAAAGAATATGGCTGACAATTGCCGCGCCATGTCTTGGAGGATTTGAATAGAAAGTGCGAGCAAAGGTCTTGAGCTTTGATAGAACATGTTGAGCAGACTTTTCATTTTGTGTGACAACAAATAAAGCTCCGACGCGCTCGGAATAAAGCCCGAAATTTTTTGAATAGGATGAAACGACAACACACTCCAGCAGTTCTTTTACAAAAATGCGGATAGCAAGTGCATCCTCTTCAAGACCTTTTCCGAATCCTTGATAGGCAAAATCAAAAAAGGGAAGAAGCTTTTTCTGTTTCATGATCTTTGCCACGCGGCTCCATTCATCCGCATTGAGGTCAGCCCCTGTTGGATTATGGCAGCAGGCATGGAAAAGGATCACTGACCCTGGTTGTGCTTTTTGGAGTGCCTCAAAAAGACCCTCCATGTCCAGCCGATTGTTTTTTATATTGTAATAGGGAAACGCATGGATCTTATAACCGCTTTGCTTAAAAATCCCAGGATGGTTTGGCCAAGTAGGGTCGGGTAGCCCGATCGTATCACTCACCTCTTGCTTTACAAAATCAGCGCCTATCCGAAGCCCTCCGGTTCCTCCTGGAACTTGCATCCCGCAGATGCGAGCATCATATGCATCGCCGAAAATCAGCCGCCCTGTTTCTTTTATAAACTGCGCATCTCCGCTAATGGGCAGATAATCTTTTGTCGTCTCGTTATCAAGCAAATATTTTTCAGCAGATTTAACTGATTTAAGAATGGGTGTCAGTAGATGTTCATCTCTATAGACCCCCACGCTTAAATTCACCTTATGAGACCTAGGATCTTCCATAAAAGCGCCGGTGAGTTTAAAGATAGCGTCTGCCGGAGCTTCAGTCACATGTTCAAAAAAAGAATCGCCCATAATCTTCTTATAGAAACTCTTGTCAAACTCGGCAAGATCTAGATTTTATATGATCAGCCTACTAGAATGGTTTACCCTTCTTAAAGGGGCGTTAGCTCAGTTGGTAGAGCGCAACAATGGCATTGTTGAGGTCAGCGGTTCGATCCCGCTACGCTCCAGCACCTCTAGTATATTGGAATTTTGACGGGCAGACGGCCTACGGCCTTTATTTCTCCAAACAGAACTTTACGGACGCTCTCTTCTGCCATCGGATCATTTTCATAGCCGATTAAAAGAGTTGGGGTTTTTGGTGAGTCGATGAGTCCATAAGGCGATGCCATGACTATCAGGACATCGGGCTTGATGTTTCTAAGTTGTTCTTTGATTACATCATCCCATTTCATGACACACACAATATGAGGACCGTTGGGGGAAGAGTGGATGGCTTGTTGTAGAACAAGCGCTTCTCCACCTAACACTGTCCATTGAACTTTTTGGTCGGGCTTTAAAGGAAGATGTTCATTTCTGATAAGGGTGACAGCGTTATCATAGAGCGTTTGCTTAAGAGCTTTAGCTTCTTGTGTAGCGATAACAGTTTCTTGAACGGGAGGTCTTTGAAGGAGTTTTTGTTTTGTCTCAATGATTCGGATTACATGTTCATCGAGTAGCGATTCAGAATATTCGCCGGTCTTGACTGCTTGGATAATGCGGCTGATTGCTTGAGGGACGGATTTTCGAAGAATCGCATTTACCTTTTCTGAAAGATGATCGCCGTAGAGCAGTAGGTCATGGCCTGCTTTTAAAGCATCAAGCGCTGCTTGATCGGGTTGTGTATAGTTTGAGATGGCTTTCATGTTGAGCGCATCTGTCACGATTAAGCCTGGAAATTGCAGTTGATTGCGGATTAAATCATGTACGAGGGCGTGGGAAAAAGTTACAACTTTGTCATCCACTAATAGATGTGCTGTTAATAAGGCGCCGGCATTTGCTTGTATTGCAGCTTCAAAGGCAACGAGTGATCGGATTTTTGTCCTAGGGAGGTCAACGTGCGAATCTATACTGACATCTCCATGATCAGGAAAATGTTTTGCACAGGCAAGAAT
>JAGOLG010000078.1 GCA_017994195.1 Rhabdochlamydiaceae bacterium | reverse complement strand
ACTTCTCTTTCACAAGTCGACCTCTCAAACTCAGCCATTCTCCAATTCAGTTGCTGTTGGGCAAAAAATGTGTTTTCTTGTTCTGCTACGGTCAATGCACGAAGCTGCGAGGGTTGCATTTCATCTCAGAGTTTTCTTACTTCTTCGACAGAAAAGAAAATAATGTCTGCTACAATATTTTCTAAATCTTCATCTTGTTTCATGTTGGTTTGCGTGATGCATGTTGCGATCGCTCCCGCATTTCCCCCAGTGATGACGTCTGAAAGATTTTTAATCTGCAGATCGATTTCAACAGATCCGGGAAGAAGCTGGTTATAGAGAAGCTGGGCTTCTAAAAAGGGGTTGGTCAGCTGGAACCCGGAAAACTGTCCTGCAACGGGCAGGCTGGAGGTGATGATCGCAAAACGAGTTTCTTCTTCATAGTCCCCTCGCTGTGCGTCTATGATAATATTGGATCCAGGCTGAATGGTGACTTGCCCTGTCACAGCTAATAGATCAGAGCTTGTAGGCGTTAAATTCGCAATATACGACGAGCCCGTCTGAAAGGTTACAGGGCCCGTGACGGTCAGAGTGCCGAGAGCTGTACTTGTGCCGGGATTAAGTGTTCCTCCGTTTGTAACAGCGCCGACGATGGTTCCAAAACCTCCGAGCGTAGCTCCATTACTGACAGATACGGGTGACGTGAGGATCGATCCTGGGGCAATATCGAGCTCTCCTCCTAAGACAACAGTACTGCCCTGTACTGGCGTTCCAGAAAGCGTTACAGCTCCGCCGCCAGCAATGAGCAATTGACCTGCGCCGCTCAGCGGCCCTCCATAGGTGCCATTGAAAGTTTGGTTGAAGAAGAGCGTGCTATTATTGACAATCGCTCCTTGAAGGCCGGTTGTCGTCCCCTGAAGTGTGGCTCCCGGTGACACCGTCGTTCCGCCGGTGTAGCTATTTGGCCCTGTTAAAATCTGCGTTCCACTTCCCAGAACTGAAAGCGCACCCGAACCGAAAATACTCCCTGAAAAAGCAGTCGTTGTCGTTGTGTTCAAGGTTAATATCCCGCTACCTAAATTCACAGCTCCATTTCCAGAAAGCGATGCAATGGCCAGATTATTATTATTGAGTTGTAAAGCTCCTGGATTATTCACTGTGACAGGCCCTGTGGGTGCAAGCGCATTTGGTACACCCATCTCTAAAATTCCACCGTTGATGGTTGTGCCGCCAGTATAGGTTTGAGGCACCTGCATAACCCAAGAAAAAGGTCCTTGGAAAACAACGCTTCCCGGACCGCTGATGACGCCGGAAAAAATCGCAGGAGCAGTCGGAACTACTATGAGTTGTTCGGATGCTATTGTAGTAATAGATCCTGCAGAGGCGGATAAGGTGCCGGTTGTTTGAGAAAAACTATTGAGCGCAATCGTTCCACCAGTCATCGTTATAGGGCTATTTGCAGGAAGTCCATTTGCAATTCCTAGCTCAATGGTGCCGCTATTAATTGTTGTTAGCCCCGTATAGGCTTGGGGTGCATTGAGTCTCCAGGTATTTGCTCCCCCACTAAAAATAACAGGTCCTGAGCCGCTGATCACCCCAGCAAAATTTGTGCTAGACGTTGGAGTCACAGTGAGCTGGCCTGTGCCGAGCGTAATGCTACCACCTGTTCCAGAAACACTTCCTAAAGCTTGGTTAAAATTGTTCAGGTTGAAAGTTCCTCCTGCGATGCTAAATGGACTGGCAGGAAGAGCGTTATTCACCCCTGATTGCAAGACTCCGCTTGTGACAGTTGTCGTACCTGTGTAAGTATTTCCAGCCGTCAGCGTTAAACTGCCAGACCCGCCGACAGTAAGACCTCCGCCACCTGTAATCGTTCCAGCAAAACTATTGGAAGCTGTTGTATTCACAGTGAGGGTTGCAGAACCTACAACATTGGTGACAGTGCCGGTTCCATTTAAGCCACCGATGGTTTGGGCAAAGTTATTAAGATCTAATGTTCCACCGCCCATCGTGACAGCGACAGCTGCTGGAAGAGTTGATGCCGCTCCGCATTGAAGCGTTCCGCTAGAGAGTGTAAGTCCGCCTGTAAAAGTGTTTGCTCCTGAGAAAACAACAGGTGCTGAGCCAGAATTACTTACGGTGATTGCACTGGAACCACTCATGACGCCACTTAGAACTAAAGAGGTATTGCTACCTGTATTTTGAATCAATAAATTGGACGTTAATGTCATTGCTGCTGAAATGGTATTTGTCGTGTTTATTTGATCAGTATTATTCGTGAGATTGGCTGTTCCTGAACTGGCACTAAAGGTAAGCGCATTGGGCCCGGAAATAGTGTAATTTTCACTATTATTAAAATCGAAAATAATAGTTCCAATAGTTGGAGCAACAGTTGTCAGAGTGATTGTAATTGGGTTAATTGCTACTAGAACAGAGCTAATATCTGCCACATCATCTTGTGCATTTGGAACAACTGCCGGCATCCAATTAGCAGCAACACCCCAATCACTAACAGGAACTCCTCCATTATTCCATGTATACGTTGCACCAAGCAGCATACTCAAAGGCAACAGAGATGTAAGTAATAATACTTTTTTCATTAACTGTTCACAGTACATGAAACGAATAGCGCCTGTCAAGCAAGGGTTGACTGAATAATCACGCCATGCTGCAAGAGTTTTTCTTTGATTCTTTCTTGAGCGGCAGGCGATGCGTCGATGGAACGGGAAAGAGAAGGTATCACGGTCACTTCAAAACCGTCCCGCCGTCCATCGAGGGCTGAGTAGAAGACACAATAATCAAAGCTAAGTCCGACTAAAACAACGTGAGTAATTCCTCGCTGGCGGAGATAATCTGTAAGGCCTGTTGATTTATCATGGGCGTTGTCATAAAAAGCGCTGTAGCTGTCGATGGAAGGATCGGTGCCTTTATGAAAAACTCTTTCAAATTGATCTTGAGAAAAACCGGGAGTAAAGTCGGCGCCCGGTGTATTTTGCACACAGTGAACAGGCCAAAGGTGCTGCTTCTTGCCTTGAACCAAAACGGTGTCTCCCACTTTTTTCCCAGGATGGGTCTTTGCAAAGCTGCAGTGATTCACCGGATGCCAATCTACTGTTGCAATTTTGTGCTTAAATTCAGACATGAGCTGCAAGATCGGATCTACAATCTCAAAAGCGCCTTCTACGCCTAATGCTCCACCTGGCATGAAGTCATTTTGCATATCGACGACAATAAGCGCCTTCGTCATGACACCTCTTGGAGGAGTTTTGTTTTTAATTCCAAGAGAGATTTTTCAAGCTCGACAGGATACGGTTCTGGGTTAAGAAACCGGCAAGCGGCCGGAGATAGACGGCCGCGCTGAAAAGCGGCATATTTTTGTGTCTGAATAAGTGTGGGAGAAGAAGCAATGCGTTTTCCTAAATGGAGTGTCGGTTTCAAGAGATCTTCAGAATTTTTAGGAAAATCAGGAACTGGTTCTCCCATATTGTAAATCACATCATGGGTGAAATGCGAAGAGTCAGAAAATCTCCTCACTTGTAAAAGCCCCGGATCGGTGACTTTAACGATCTGCTCCGACCTTTTGACTTTGTAGATCCAAGGAGCCTTTGAAGACTTTCGGATGGCAGAGAGCTTGTAGACGCCATCGAGAGCCGGCTGAGTTTGTCCCGTGACAAGATGGGTGCCGACGGCCCACACATCAATGCAGGCGCCTTGCCTTTTAAGATCAGTGATCACGATTTCATCGAGTTCATTGCTGGCCATAATGAGAGCTTTTTTATACCCGGCCTCATCTAAAATTTTTCTCACTTTTTGGCTTAAGACAGCAAAATCACCGGAATCAAGCCGCACTCCAAAATTCGGGAGTTTGAGTTTTTGTGCAACTTGGATAGCGTGATGAGCTCCCTTGAGCGTGTCATAGGTGTCTAAAAGGAAAATTAGATTGTGAGGCATCGATCTTCCCCATGCTTCAAAAGCTTCCATCTCCGAAGGAAAAGCCATGATATAGCTGTGAGCATGGGTTCCCTTTAAAGGGATGCCAAAAAGTTTTCCGGCTAGGACATTCGAAGTAGATGCGCATCCTCCAATAAACGATGCTCTTGATGCAGAAAGCGCTCCGTCAATGCCTTGTGCCCGTCTAAGACCGAACTCACTGACAGGGTGGGGATTTGCTGCCAGGCAGATGCGTGAGGCTTTAGTAGCAATGAGTGTTTGAAAGTTAATCGTATTAAGAAGAAGGCTTTCGAGAAGCTGCGCCTCTATGATCGGGCCTTGTACACGCAAAAGAGGTTCGTAAGGAAACATCACGGTTCCTTCAGGGACGGCATCGATGTTGCATGTCAGCTTAAAATTGGAGAGCATTTCTAAAAATTTCGGTTCAAAAAGAGGCTTATCACCTTCACCTTTTAAAGAGGCAAGATATGAGAGATCTGAAGAAGAAAAATGGAATTTTTCCAGGAGCTGAAGTGCGGTTTCAAGTCCTGCTGCGACGGCAAAGCTTCCGCCAAAAGGTTTTTTCCGAAAAAACATATGGAAGACAGCTTCTGTAGAAGAGAGCCCCTCTTTCCAGTAGCTATAGGCCATGGTCAGCTCATACAGATCGGTGAGAAGAGCGGTCGTATCAATCATTATATTCTAGCTGGGGATAAAATTGATAAATCCTCTCTTTTCTTTCTAAAAGATGATCGATTTGAAGCTGAAGAGCAATTGCCTGCGCTCGCTGATCATCAGCTTTTGCCCATGCAGCGTGAGCATCAGAAATACGCCCCGTATTATACTGCCACCGGTCGCCTTCCGATTGATATTGTTGGGCAAGATCGACATGCTTCTGTTTTTGCGCCTGTAATTTTTGCACTTCTTTATCGATTTTTTGAATCTCTAGTTTACAAGCATCCGCATATTCATCTGCATGAAGGGCGTCTGCATGAAGGGCAGAAAAAAGCAATATGAAGATATAGAACCATTTTTTCATATCTGACCGTTTTCTTTTCAATATAATCATAATCGGTTAGAGTTCAAGAATGAATGCATGTCATCACGATCATAGCCATATCAAGGCTCTTCATGGAGCACTTTGGATCGCTGTTGTGTTTATGCTGGTTGAAATCATCGGCGGATGGATGGCCAACAGCTTAGCGCTGATTTCAGATGCGCTCCATATGTTCACCGATGTGGGAGCTCTCCTCTTAGGTCTTATCGTTTCTAAAATTGCACACCGTCCCTCGACCCCGAATATGAGTTATGGATATCAACGCGCTGAAATTTTAGGAGCCCTCGTAAGCGCAGTCTCTTTATGGGTGCTGTGCGGCGTTTTATCATATGAGGCCATCCATCGATTTTTTAAGCCAGAAATTGTTGAAGGACGGCTTGTTTTTTGGGTCGCTACCGCCGGCCTTCTTGCGAACCTTGTGATGTTAAAACTTCTCCATCCAACAAAAGGTCAAAGCTTAAATGTCCGCGCAGCTTATTTGCATGTGTTAGGAGATCTTTTGGGAAGCGTCGGTGTGATTATCAGCGGTATTATTTTATGGATCTTCGGCTGGTATTTAATCGACCCTATTATCACGATTCTTTTCACGCTGTTCATCCTTCGAGGCTCAGGAAAAGTCATCCGAGAGTCGATTTCTATTCTGATGGAGGCAACCCCTGAAGGAATCGACCCGACAGCTGTCAAAAGGGAGCTTGCCTCACTTGAGGGAGTCAAAGAGGTCCATGACCTCCATATTTGGTCCGCTTCTATCCATCGGGTGGCCCTCAGTGTCCACCTGGTGGCAGACGAGCCCTCAGAGGTCCTAATAAGGGCCCGAGAATGCCTAGAAAAAATATTTAATATACTCCATGTGACGATCCAAGTCGAAGATTCCAAGGATTTTGAATCTCGTTATTGCTACGATTGTCAAAATAATTTATAATGCGGTTATGAGGAAGTTATTAATTATAATTGCAGTTCTGTCAATTTCCATAATTAACGCTTTTTCTTTAAAAGATAAAATAATTAATGGGACTCCCGGCGACTATGCCGTCACAGAACAAGGCGGTACCTCGTCTGTCCTCCTCATCCGAGCCTTGACCCCTACACACCTTATTTTAGAAGAGATCGACGTCCCGACTATTTCAAGAAAATCGTCCGATGTGAGCTGGAAAGAATGGGTCGCCGAAGAAGCTCCGGGACATACAGCATGGATCACCTATATCATCGATCTTAAAAATAATCAGCTGCAAGAATGCTACTCATACTCTCAAGGCGTCTGGCTTCCAACCAACGATTCGTTTCATTTCCTTCCAAAACTTCTTTCGCTTTCTTTGCAAAAAACTTCGCAAGATCAAAGAAAACGAATTGGACCTCCACCGCAAGCTGGAGAAGAAGACCACCGCTCGATTTGGATCCCATCTGTTGTTATAGAAGGAAAAAAAGTCGACAAGGCCGACATCACCGCTTGGAAAACAAAATGGCCTTCTGATGGTACGCTGATTTCAGGATGTGAGATTGAAGTTTACTTTTCATCCCAAGCTTTTCCTGTGTGGATCGAAGTCAAAAGCCCTCATTACAAAGCCTCTCTTCGTTCGGTTGATTCAGGCCATAATATGTCATCGCCCAAGCCGCTTGTTTTCCAACAATCCCCTCTGATTTTAGGCTCCGGAGTCTGGACAAAAAAATCGATTGAACTCATGGTCCATTGCCCTACTTATTTTTCTGCTTACAAAATTTTTGCCAGTGATCAGACTGATGAAAATCATCCTCTAATCGAGATTGCCCAGTCAGCGCCACTCACGTCTTCTGAGTCTATCTTGAAAATTTCTGAAAAAACTTTAGATGAAAACCTGATCAAAGGTCACCAATACCGCTGGGTTTTAGTCCCTGTCGCTTTTCCGTCGCTGGTGGTCTATTCTGAACAAGTTTTTCAGTGGTAAGTGCGAGTTTTGAACAACATTTCCACAATCTGATTTCTCTCTATGAAGAGAATTTCTAACTTATTGATCTTCTAGATCTTGGATAATCGGTTTCTCCAGATTGCATTTGAATTTTTATTCTGACAAGAGACGAGGTTATCAACAAACTTTCCACAACCCTTTCTAGCCAAACCTATCCAGAAAAAATCGATTGGCAAGGAAAAGCATTGTCATGCTAGACTGCGCTACTAAAGAATGAGAAAACATTTACAACTTAGAAAAAATAAAAAGCTTCTAATTACCGTTTACACACGGTATTTGAAAGTTAAAGACAGGCTTCCCTCTTCGACAAGAGATGAAATTAAAGCTCAGTTGCTTAAATTTCAAACAGCGATTATGGCAAAAGATGACAAAGAATGTCAACTTCTGTCTTCTCGTCTTGTGCAACTTTATACAGAACATCTCAAAAAAAATCGATTTCAGCAGATCCGCGATTTTATCATCGGCATCGGCATGGCACTCTTTATTGCAATTCTCATTCGGCAAATGTGGTTCGAACTTTATGAGATTCCCACAGGATCGATGAGGCCGACTTTTAAGGAGCAGGACCGCGTCTCTGTTTCCAAGACCGATTTTGGAGTCAACTATCCCTTAACCCCAGGCCATTTTTACTTCAATCCCGAC
>JAGOLG010000008.1 GCA_017994195.1 Rhabdochlamydiaceae bacterium | reverse complement strand
GTTCTGCCGGAACATCAAGGTAGGACGCCGATTCCAGGTGCATGGAATGGAGATACTTGGAAAGCAGCAGCTTATGTTAGAATGCACTTGGAAAATGTCCATTTTTGTGTGCTAGATATGGATTGGGGCTGCGGTGTTTTAACGCCCAACTCAAGACAACAATTATATCCTGCAAGATCCATTGAGAACATGGATTGGCAGTTCTATATAAATAACAGAGTCCAACTGTTAAATATCAAAACTGTTGAAAATTGGTTAAGAGGCCAATAAACCATGTTTTGTATTCTTATCCCATCCGTTTAGAGATGGGATAAGATTCTATAGATATTACCGCATCATCTTTTCATTGGCTGACGAATACATGTTTTTTTGTACTCCAGACCAAGATTAACAAGCATTTTTTTGCACGGAATAGGCTGCTAAATTCTTGGATTAGCCCAAGATTGGATGCCATCGTTAAATTCAATTACTCCATAAGGTGTAGTGCTTGTGGCTAAACAGGGAAACAGATGGACATTTTGCCAACCATGCTTCTGAAACAAATTCTTCAGTCCTTCATCGATCTCTTTGCTATGAGTTCCAATATGAAGACGTTTGACTTTCTTATTTAGTAGATCAATAGATGCTTCTAGGACAGCAAGTTCAAAACCTTGGATATCCATATCAATAAGGTCTACGTGTTCATACTTTTCTAAGAGCGAGTTTAGAGTGATTGTCTTAACGACGCCTTTGGTTTTTAAAGCATTCTTTCCGAAATAGTTGTGGTATTTATTTTTGATTGCGTAAGAAATTCGATTAAAGAATGTCACTTTTTCACTATCGATGCATTGACCATACCATTCGTTTGCATCACCCATATGAAAAACAGCTTTACCTGGGTTGACGTCTACAGCAGCCTTAATGAGCTTATGATCTTTAAGATTAAGTCCATGTGCAATGAAATACTCTTTTAAAAAACGGAAGTGAGATATTTCTGCTTCAACTGCAACAAAATGAAAAGGAATAGGGTTAAGAAACTTGAGCGCGTTCATTGCATTAATGCACCATCGACCATATCCAGCCCCAAGTTCGAACATTACAAAACGTTTTTTTGCCGAACTCACAGCTTCAACGATATCGATTGTTTCTAAATAGTCTTCTCCGGGAGTGTAGAATATGGCCGAACTTTCAATATCAAAATCTTTTGGCAGTTTTTGAAAAATTTCCTTTTGAGTTTGCTTAAAATTTGCTTGTTCCATTCGTTCTTCAAGAAGGGAGACAAGAGAATGTTTGTTAGTCTGCTCAAAAACTTTCATGTTTTTACTCCTGCTCTAAAATTAACTTTTCATTCGCGATTAACGACCCGGTGTGATTCCAGCGAAAGACGCATTTTAAAGTAGTTCCAAGTTAAAAAGGTAGCATTTTATAGACAGTTTTTCTATTCTTCCCCACAGATGAAGCCGATAGTGATAGAGCCAAGGGCGTCTTGGAGTAGAAGAGATTTTGCTGAAATGATCGAGTTCCGCTGGGTCTTGTTCATGCTCATGCTTAGAGATATCAAGTTAAGATATAAACAGACATTTTTAGGTGTTGCATGGGTGGTTCTACAACCTCTTATGACAGCTATCTTGCTATCGTTTATTTTTGGAAAATGGCTGAATATTGGAAGTGATGGTGTTCCCTATATCCTTTTTGCTTTTTGCGGGCTCATTCCTTGGTTGGTTTTTTCCCAGTCTGTTCAAAGAGCTAGCACAAGTCTTGTTAACGAGACGCAATTAGTTCAAAAAGTCTATTTCCCTCGCCTTTTCCTTCCCATCGCTGGTACTTTGGGGGTTATTTTAGACTGCGTTTTTGCAATTTTGACTTTTGCGTTCTTGTCATTTTACTATCATTTTCCTATAACTTGGCACGTTGTGTTTCTTCCGGTAGGGATTTTATTGATCTTTTTATTTTCCACTGCTTTTAACATTTTGCTTTCATCTTTAAGCGCTCATTACAGAGACTTTAAGCATATTGTGCCCTTTCTCCTGCAATTTTGGATGTACGCATCACCGCTTGCCTATTCTATAAAATCGATTCCTTTGAAATGGCACTTACTCTTTGCCGTTAATCCCTTAACTGGAATTATTGAATTTTTTAGATGGTCGCTGCTGGGATACGCAGAGTTTCCGTTGATTTCTTTCTCAATTGCATGTGCAATAACGGTTATCTTGTTGTTTTTCAGTATATTTATTTTTCGAAAATTAGAATGGACCCTTTCCGATGTCATCTAAACACATTATTAAAGTAGAAAATCTTGGCAAAAAATACTTTATCAATGAGTCGAGTTTTGGCAACTACCGCCGCCTTCTAGAAGATTTAAATTTTTGGCGTAAGAAGCAGGAGCTTTCGAAGAGCTATGATAGAGAGTTTTGGGCGTTGCAAAACATTAATTTTGCGATTGAGCCTGGAGAAACACTTGGAATTATCGGGACAAATGGATCTGGTAAAAGTACGCTTTTAAAAATCTTAGCACGAGTGACATGGCCTACGACGGGTCGGATAGAGATTTATGGGCGCATCAGTGCACTTCTTGAAGTAGGGACTGGGTTCCATCTAGAACTGACAGGGCGCGAAAACATATTCTTAAGTGGTGCCATGCTTGGGATGAAACGACAGGAAGTCTCAAAGCACTTCGATGAAATTGTTGCATTTTCTGGTGTTGAAAAGTTTTTGGATACCCCTGTCAAGCGGTACTCAAGCGGAATGTTTTTAAGGCTTGCATTCTCCATTATGGCCCACTTAAAAAATGAGATTTTAATTATCGATGAAATTTTGGCAGTAGGAGATGCTCAGTTTCAAGCTAAATGCATTGATAAAATACAATCGATTGTAAAAGAAGGTCGAACAATTATTTTTGTGAGTCATCAATTTGCTAAAGTTAGATCACTTTGCAAACAAACGCTTTGGATCAAAGAAGGGCAGCTTTTTAAAACGGGTTCCACAGAGGATGTGATCAACTCGTATGAAGAGCTGATGAATCTGCCGACTACTTTACTTACAGAAGTTAAAAACTAAGTCGTTAAACGGTTGTCTCTTCTAAAGAGAGCTCCGCCATGCCCCAGTCTTGACTATTATAAATGACTTTTTCTTGTGAATTCTTCATTTGAAGAATAATGTCGTGCAATGAAGAATTATCAATATAGGGGATGCCTTTTTGATGCAAACGGTTGAATAAAAGATGGGCGCTTTCAGGGGAAAAGCCTGAACCGGCTTCATGTTCAATATGATAAATGGGCAGTTTTATTGGCAAATCGATTTCTATGATTCCATGTTGCCTGGCTTGAAAAATGAAAACTGAATCCAGATGCCAGGAGAATATATTCCATTCGGGATATCCTTTAAGGGTGGCCCAATCTTGAGAAGAGAGAAGGGTAAAATCTCCACAAGCGTTTGTGTGCGGAAAAAAGGCGTTTTTCTGGAAGAGTTTGAGCTTTACTAAACGCAAAGTCTTGATTAGGAACAAGGGATGGCGCATAACCAGGTCTTTAATACTGCTGTTTATAATGAAATTATAAACTCGTTTTACATTTTTTTTGGCATGGTGAAGAAGCTTTCCAAATAGGTTTTTTATGAAACTGTACTCGCTTACAAAAAATGTTCCATTTTTAGTATTGATCCGGAACACATTGGTTGAACAAAAATGGAGAATTTCATCAAAAGAGGCATTTTCAGGAAGTATTTCAGGAATGTCCAGACGATCGGTTCTATAGAGGTGGCCGGTTTTTAACCGATTTTTAAGATATTTAATGAGTTTATCAGAAAAGATAATGTCGATGTTGGTGGCCAGGATAAACTTGCCTGCTGCCCGCCTAATACCCACATTCTTTCCAATCATCTGAAAAAGAGGGATTTTATCTGCATTCTCTAATTTAGAGTGAATATTATGAGGCACTCGAATGATGCGAACTGTGCAAGGTCCTTTGTCATTGGGAAAATGAAGAGCTTGAGACAAGGGAGGTGTGTTGTCAGGTGGATTCCATTCTACGAGAATCAGCTCGGCTTTGAGGTCATGCCTTTTGCATTGCTCTATAAATCCATCAACGAACTGTTGCATGCGATAGAGAAGGTTTTTTCCGTGGTTGTCATTACGCGAGGTTGCAACAACGCTTAACTGGATTTGATCAGAGTCTGTCATTTTTTAACCGCGGTGAGGCAAAGATGCCAGCCAAAGGTTTTTTCTAGAAAACGAAATAAACGGGTAGGCATCCAGCGGAAATACCATTCTTTAACATATTGATATTTGACATATTCCGGGATTTTATAAGGAAAAATATGGTCGACTGCGATATCTACGACCTTATAGCCGCAGGATTCCAGCATTTTTTCTGCCTCTTTTTTACTGTAGATGTAGGTAATTGGGCAGCCGGTCTGCGCTTCTGAATATTTCGCGACGAGTTTTGAGAGCTTCCAAAATTGGAATTTTCCATATTTGATGAGAATCCAAAACACTTTCCAAGAATAACGATAATAGACCATGACCTTGAGTTTTCCATCAGGGCTTAAGAATTGGTGAGCTTCTTTCAAAATATTTTCAGGATGAGGCGTATGGTGGATAACGCCAAAAGAAAAAATTAAATCGTATTCTTCTTGGGGAATATGTTTGGAAAGTTCTTCAGCATTAATATTTTGGAAGTTAACAACCTCGGACATTCCATTAACGGCAGCACGCTGCTTTGCGAGCGCGATAGATGCATCGGATAGATCGATGGCTGTGACTTTTTTTGCGCCGGCTTTGGCAAAATTAATTGTGGTCGTTCCAAGCCCGCATCCGATTTCCATCACCTTTTTGTTTTTTACTGAAGGAAAGTCAGCAAATGTGACCAAATGGGGTTCTACATAAAACTTCCGTTTTTCAACTTCATCGAAGTATTCTTTTGTTCCTTGCGGCTTAGTTGAATGTTTTATGTTGCAAGGTCTTGCGTTCCAATAGTTTTTGACTTCATGAATAGAAATATCTGAGAAATTTTCTAATGATTGATTGTTCATTTTAATTTACGCTCGCTGGGGTTGCCATTTGATCATAAATCCAATGGTATGTTTTTTCTAATCCTTCTTGGAGCTTGATCGAAGGCTCCCATCCTAACTTTTGTTGAATGAGTTGATTATCGCTGTTACGGCCGCGGACACCGAGAGGAGCATCAAGCTGGTACTTTCTTGTAACTTTGATTCCTGCAATCTCTTCAATGATGTCAGCAAGTTGATTTATGGTCACAAGCTCGCTGCTTCCCAGATTAATGGGTTCTAAGATAGCGCTGTCCATAATGGTTTTTGTTCCATAGATGCAGTCGTCAATATACATAAAGCTGCGGGTTTGCTCGCCATCTCCCCAAATTTGAATTTCATGGTTTCCGGAGAGTTTAGCTTCGATAATTTTTCGGCAGAGGGCGGCAGGAGCCTTTTCCCGACCGCCTTTATAGGTTCCATTCGGTCCGTAGACATTATGATAGCGTGCCATACGGGTGATAAGTCCGTAGTCTTCACGGAAATGGCGGCACATTCTTTCACTGAACAGTTTTTCCCAGCCATAGCCATCTTCGGGCATTGCGGGATAAGCATCTTCTTCTTTTAACGGGATGATGTTAGCGGTGTGTTGTTTTTCAGCGGCGTAAACGCAAGCAGAAGAGGAGAAAAAGAACCGTTCGATTTCGTGCTTTTGGGCAGCTAAGAGTAGATGTGTATTGATCAATACTGATAGCATGCAGGCGGCTTTATTTGTTTCAATAAACCCCATTCCGCCCATATCGGCAGCAAGATTATAAACATATCTTGCGCCTTGGCAGGCCTTATCGCAAGCATCCTTATCTTTGAGATCGGCATGTATGTTTTCGACGGTAGGAAACTGTTGATACCACTTGTCAAAGGGCTTTACATCAATAGCTCTAATTTTTTTGTACCCTAGTTTTACAAAGTCAGCGGTTAAGTGCCCCCCGATGAAGCCTCCTGCGCCAGCAATGACAATCAAATCGTCTTTATCCACAAACAAACTCCTTTGATAGCGTAGGTTTTTCATTGCATCCTGGGTATACAAGTTTGCATACATCTTGGAACTCTTCAAGGTTCAGGATGCGCCAGCAATCCACAACAACTTTATCGGTATCCTGTAAACTTTGCGGGGTTATTTCTCTAGAAAACTCAGGCCAGGGAATCAGGATGAAAATGATATCAGATTTTTCAATGCAATCTTTTACAGAAGAAGCAATTCCAACGGTATGATTCAATGTTTTTTTTGCTTCATCTAGAGCCATAGGATCGTAAACAGTGACCTCATACCCCTTGGAGGAGAGTTGATTGGCAAGGTGAATGCCCTGGCTCTCTTCTACTACATATGTGCCGGGTTTATAAGAAAGGCCTAGGATGCTGATCTTCTTTGTCTTTGCATGTTTTTCTACAAGTGCCAGAAGACGGTCATTTTGATAATTATTAACATCTTGGGTTGCAATAGCAATGTCAGCACGCGCTCCTATTTTTTGAGCAAAAGCTGCAAGAGCGATATTATCTCGGGGAAAGCAAGGGCCTCCAAATGCGACAGCAGCTTTTAGATATTTGGAACCAATGCGGGTATCCAGGCCTATTGCGTCTGTGACCACATTCACATCTCCTCCAGGGAGACGGTCGCAAATATCGGAGAGCATGTTGGCATAGGAGATTTTTGTAGTTACAAAGGTATTAATGGAAATTTTTGAAATTTCAGCATTAATTAAATTCATGCGGCGAACAGGAGGAGTATTTTCACATGTTGAAAGATAAATTTTTTCAAGGAGATCGCCGGCTTTTTGATCGGATTCGCCTATCAAAATCATATCTGGGTAGAGCATGTTGCGAATTACGCTTCCAAGAGCAATGAATTCAGGATTGTAACAAAGGCCCATATCCGGTCCAACGGATTTATTGGAAGAGGTTTCCAGCTCTTTCCTGATCTCACCTTCAGTGGATCCTGGAGTAACAGTGCTTGTGATAACAACCAGATGATAGTCGGTTTTTTTCGATAACGATTTCCCAACGAGTTCGACAGCTTTAAGCAGGTATTTGTTTGAAAAAAGCCCATCTTTTTCACTCGGAGTAGGGACGATGATGAAAGTTACATCGGAGCCAAGAATGGCTTCATCGTAATTTAAAGTCGCCCTCAGTTTGGAGGAATGAGTTGAAATAAGCTCTTGTAAACAAGGCTCGGGAACAGGTGCAATTCCATTATTGATTTTGTCTACAAATTCAGGGTTGACGTCAACCCCGATCACGGAATGACCTTTACTTGCAAGAACTGCCGCTAATGGAGAACCTAGCTTCCCCAATCCAATCACAGAAATTTTCATAGGACCTTTTTTAAGAGTTATATCTACTGACTTGATATCAAAACAATCTCTATTTTTTCAACCTTTTTACTGTTTGAGTCTTAAAAATCGATTGTTAAGAATTGAAGAATCGGTCCATGATGAGAGCACGTATGTTGTCTGTTATTCTATTCGGCCGAAACGATGATCATGGCTATAACTATCATAAAAGAGTTACAATTAGTTTAAACTGCCTGGCTGAACTTTTATCAGATCCTTATGATGAAATTATTTTTGTCGATTATAATTCATCTGATGAAATGCCCTCCATTATTGAAGCGATTCAAGACACCCTTACGGATAAAGCAAAAAAGCTCATCAAGGTTTTTAGAGTTCGTTCTTATCAGCATGCCCGTTTTAATACGCATCTTCCTATTTTGGAACCTGTTGCAAGAAATGTCGGCATCCGGAGGAGCAATCCGAAAAACAAATGGATCCTTTCGACGAATATCGACATGATTTTTGTGCCTCAAAATAAAAAAAGCATCACTGAAATCGTGGCTTGTCTAGAGGATGGATATTTTTCACTTCCTCGGTTTGAGCTGCCTGAAAACTTATGGGAACTCTCTTTAAACCGGTTGGATCCCTTGGGGAATATTTTGTTTTTAAAAGAAATGGGCCCAAAACTGCATCTGGATACAGTGGTTCGTAAGGAAGGATTTATACAGTTTGACAATCTGGGCGACTTTCAGCTGATGCTCAGAAAAGATGTTTTTGAAATAAGGGGATTTGATGAAAAAATGCTCAAAGGATGGCATACCGATTCAAACTTAGCTAAACGCTTATTTCTAATGAATAAGACAAGTGGGTCTTTAGAAAAAGAATTAAAGGGATATCACTGCAACCACACTTATAAAGAGTCGATGCTCCATAGCAAAAACCGGACAGAGAATGATTGGAATCAATTTGTTGGTGATAGCATGATGACTCCTGTCGCAAATGGAGTTGAGTGGGGACTTGCAGATGAACAGATTGAAGAGATTTTACTTGGTTCAAAGACACATTTAAAAAACGTTGTAAATATTTTAGAAAAATTCCCAATGAGAAAGTATGAAATTTTGAATAATGTGCGTTTGTACAGCAAAACGAGTTATTCAATACCGAGAATTTTTACTTATTTAGTGGATCATTTAAGCAATTCTTCTAAAAGTAGGAATATTTCATATTTTGGACACAATTTAGAATTAGCAGAAATGATCGAATTGTATCTCAAGGAGAATCAATTCTCCGAAAAGCTAAACATTAACAAAATGGGCAGCTATGATTCTTTAGTTATTTTTGACTTCGGATTTGATGAAGGAAGCGGCGTCCAATCTCCGAAAATCTTGCTAAAAAAATTGATGAAGCAATTTTTGGAAACTGTTCGAATTGTTAAACCGAACTCTAAGATCATTGGAATAAACGTTAACTATACCGATTATAATGTGATTTTTCAAAAACATCTTGATATGAGGGTTACATCATATATCACAGGCAGCTCTTATGGCTATACTCCTGCAAAGCAAAAGAAAAGGAAATTTTTTCTAACCCCTGCGCTTGCAAAGAAGAAATTGATCTTCAATCTTAGATATCTTTTGGTCCGATACTTCAATAAATATAGCGACCGAGCGCGCTCTTTTGCTCGCCGAGTTTTATGAAAGAGATTTGTGTCGATGCTCGGATGGGAATGCATTCAGGGATAGGAACTTACATACGAAATATTCTTCCGTTTCTTAAAAACGCTTTTCCATCTTTACGTGTTCTAGCTCCGCTCTCGCTTATGGAGGTTTGGCCGGAACTTAAAACTTTCGATATCATTCCTCTAAAATCAGCTCTCTACACAATTCAAGAGCAGATGGAGCTTCCTCTTCGAATACCTGCTTGTGACTTATATTGGACTCCCCATTACAACATTCCTATTTTTCCTATCAAAGCAAAAAAAAGGATCGTGACGATCCATGATGTGTATCATTTAGCCTATGGGCAGACACTTAGTTTGCCAAAAAGAATCTATGCGAAGATGATGATTAAAAGTGCGGTTGCAATTTCGGATCATATCATCACGGTGTCGCAATTCTCACAGGATGAAATGATTAAGCATACAGGGGTTTCTACAGATAAAATTTCGGTGATTCACAACGGTGTGAATACGAATCTATTTTCTTTGCACGTCCAAAACCCACTTCCTCAAAACTATTTCTTGTTTGTAAGCACTTTAGCGCCGCATAAAAATTTAACAAGATTGCTAAGGGCATGGAATCTTGTCATTCAAAAACATAAAGAATGGCATTTAGCTCTGGTTGGAAAGACAGTGAAGAATGTTGAGTATTTAAAAGTTTTTGAAGTATTTCCTCATCTAAGACAACACGTCCGATTTTTAGGTCAAGTTGCAGAAAAAGATCTGCCTGAGCTTTACCAATCGGCTTATGCTACGATTTCACCCTCTTTTTACGAAGGTTTTGGTTTTGCACCTCTGGAAGCAATGGCGATGGGGTGTCCGGCAGTTGTTTCAAGCGTTGCGAGCTATCCTGAAGTGTGTGGCAATGCGGCTTTATATGTAAATCCGTTTGACATCGAAGATATGGCACAAAAGATATGCGATTTGATCGAAAATCCTCTTATACGGCCTTCTCTTATTGAAAGAGGAAAAGCAAGGGTTGATGAATTTACATGGGAAAAAGCAGCGCAAAATCATGTCAAAGTGATGGATGAATTATTATGAAGATGGCAATTGTTCATGACTGGCTTATGGGAATTGGAGGCGCTGAAAGAGTCCTAGAAGAAATTTTGAAGCTTTATCCTGCTCCGGTTTTTACTTTATTCCAAAGCACAAAAAATATTCTGAGTGAAAGCATTCAAAATGCAGATGTTAGACATTCATTTATTCAGAAAATGCCCTTTACGCAGCAGTTTTATCGCAATTACCTTCCTCTATATCCTCTTGCCATTGAGAGATTTAATTTGGCTGAATATGATCTTATTATTTCCAGTTCTCATGCTGTTGCAAAAGGAATTAAAACCCGCAGCGATCAACTCCACATTTGCTACTGTCATACCCCTATGAGATATGCATGGGATCTAGAAAAACAGTATTTAGAGTCTGTAGGAACTTTTAAAGCAATGGCTGCGCGCCAAGTCTTAAAATTCCTCCGAAAATGGGACTTTGATTCGGTATCCCGCGTTGATGCCTTTATCGCGAACTCTAAATATGTCGCTCAGAGAATTAAGAGGCTTTATAATCGTGAGGCTGCGGTTATTTATCCGCCGATTTCTACCACATTGTTTTCTGCTAAAGATTCCAAGGAGGATTTTTATCTATCAGTTTCTCGCCTGGTTCCATATAAAAGGGTGGATCTTATCGTTGAAGCATTTAATCAGATGCCATCTAAAAAAATTAAGATTGTTGGAGCTGGCCCAGAACTTGAAAAACTTCGAAAAAAAGCTAAAAGCAATATTGAACTTCTAGGGTTTCAACCAGATGAAATTGTTCGAGAACTTTATGCTTCAGCAAAAGGATTTATTTTTGTAGCTGAAGAAGACTTTGGGATAGCTCCGCTGGAAGCCCAGGCTTCGGGCACACCTGTCATTGCCTATGGGCAAGGAGGAGCATTGGAAACGGTTATCCCTGAAACAACGGGCCTTTTTTTTAATGAGCAATCTGCACAAAGTTTAATATCGGCAATAGAGGAATTTGAAAAAATCAGCTGGAATGGTAAGGTGATCCGATCACACAGTGAAAAGTTTGGAGTCGATCGGTTTAAGAAAGAATTAAAACAATTCATAGATCAACAATGGGAGGCCTTTTGTGAAAATCGTTATACTAGCCGGCGGTAGTGGGACGCGTCTTTGGCCTTTATCTCGAGATTCATTTCCCAAGCAGTTTTTAAAAATTGATGGCGAGTGGTCGCTCCTTCAAAAGACAATTCTTCGTTTCTATAAGAAAGAGGCTCTAAGCGATATTCTCATCCTAACGAACCCTGAATGTTTACATCTTGTCAAAAGTCAGGCTAAAGCCATTCATCCGTTGCTTGAAGAGCGGGTTATTATAGAGCCCGTCAGAAAAAATACAGGCCCTGCGATTGTTTACGCAGTAAAATATTTGACTGAAGTGGAAGGCGTAGATCTTGATGAAACAATCTTAGTAACACCTTCTGATCAAATCATCGAACCGCAAGAAAAATTCGAAGCACTGATCAGCGGGGTAGAGGAATTAGCACGAAAGAATGTACTTGTCGTTTTTGGCATTGTTCCTACTAAACCTGAAACGGGGTACGGCTATCTGCAGACTTCTTTTGATGCGGAAACCGGCATTCATAAAGTGCTGCAGTTTGTTGAAAAACCATCGCTGGTCGTTGCAGAAAAATATTTAAGCGAAGGCGGTTATCTCTGGAACAGCGGAATGTTTGCTTTTACAGCCAGCACATTTTTTCAAGAAATCGCTGCAAATGCACCTGAATTGAATGAAGCTGCTCTTCTGTCCTATCAGGAGTTGCAAGAAAAGTTCAGTACGTTGAATCCTATTTCAATTGATTATGGATTGATGGAGCAAACCAGCAATATTGTTGTGATTCCACTTTCTTTAACATGGTCTGACTTAGGATCGTGGGACAGTGTTTTTGATGCGCTTGAAAAAGATTCCAATCAAAACGTAAAAGTAGGCAATGTCCACGATATAGATACGAAAAACAGCTTGATCTATGGAGGGAAAAGGCTGATTTCCACTATTGGTCTTGAAGATGTCATCATCGTTGAAACCGATGATGCCCTTTTTCTAGGGAAGAAAGGTGAATCTCAAAAGGTTAAAGAGCTTGTTGAAGAACTCAAAAAAATAAAAACAAAAGAAATTCAAGAACATTCCACAATGCAAAGACCTTGGGGGCAATATTCTGTTTTGGAGACGGGTCCTCGGTTCAAAGTCAAACGGATCATTGTAAATCCGGGTCAAAAACTCAGCCTTCAAAAACATTACCATCGGAGCGAGCATTGGGTGGTTGTTACAGGCACTGCCCGAGTAACCGTTGGTGATGAAGAGAAATTGCTTCATGAGAACGAAAGCATTTACATTTCAAAATCCACTATTCATCGTCTTGAGAATCCGGGAAAAGTTCCATTGGAGATGATCGAGGTGCAGGTTGGAGAATACACAGGCGAAGACGATATCGTCCGTTTTGAAGACGTCTATGGCCGTGTTAAGTAGTGCTGGAGTTCTCAAGCGCTCCTTTGCGTTAACGGTATTTTTCACGCTTCTTTTTTTTTATCTTCTATTTTCATCGGGAGAGCAGCTCCATTTAGTTTTAGGCATTTATAAACCTAAAATAGGCCATATCTTGGCTTTAGTGCTTTTTGGCTGGGTCATGCTGCAAAAGTTGGTGTGGAAGTTAGAGCGCCGGATGTTGATCGCGTTTGCCTTCATTCTAGCCTCGCTTGTTCTTTCAGCGGTATTTGGAGCGGCTCCTTTGCGTTCTTTTGGCTATGTCGGTGTCTATCTTTTTAATTTTTTGGTCTATTTTTTTCTTCCTCTTCAGATCGTGATGAACACGGATCTTGATCGCTTTTTTCGGATTTATTGGGGTTCTTTTTTAGTTGTGGGTTCATATGCCGCGCTGCAGGTGGCATTGTCTATTGTTGGAGTGTATGATCCTTTAGCATTGCAAAGAGTCATTATGATTGCAAGAGGTCAAGCGTGGACATATGAGCCCTCGTATTATGCGCTCTATATGATCCCGTATGTCATGTTTCATAATGGTGCGGCATTACTTAGAGAATACAAACGGCCCATGAGCCGCATCAAATTGTTCTGTCAAAACATGCTCATGTTGATTTCAACTTCAACAGGCCTCATCGTTTCTTACCCTGTTTTTTTAGTAAGCATACTGTTTAAGAGGCTCAACCCATTTCAAAAAGAAGTACGGCAGAAATTTACTAAAATGTTAACGACCTCTTTCATTTTGCTAGCTGTCTTCACAGTGCTTTTTTATGAAATTGCACTTCATTCGATTTTTAAGTTTTTTTATTTTGGTTTTCTTGCGCACTGGTCATTTTCTGCCAGATGGGAAGGAATCGTTGCAGCTTGTAAAACGTTTATAAGGCATCCCATTTTAGGCGCAGGGCTTGGCGGGGTGAGCACAGAAGGTTTTCGTGAAGAGTCTGTTTATGATTTAAAAATGGAAACATTACAAGAGTTTGAAGCCTTCGATCCCACGAATTGTTTTACGGAAGTGCTTGCAAGTCTTGGAATTGTGGGGCTTTTGGCCTTTATCTATCTAGGTTATGTTTTCTATCGCTCTTTCCAAGAGGTCATGAAAGATCTTTCAATTGACTTAGAATCTAAAAAAATCGCCACAGCACTCTTCTTATCATTGGTTGTGATGATTGTGGCGCTGCAGATGAATCAAGGGCTTTTTAGGCCCTATGTATGGATCCATGCAGCTGTTGTCTATGGGTATTTTCAGAGAATTAGGACTTTTTCTTAGACTTCTTTTTTCGGGATTTGCCTGCGGTTTTAAGAGCGATGGCGATCGCTTGCTTTTGAGGATGGCCCGCGTGCATCAGTTCGCGGATATTCTCTGAGACGATCTCGTCGCTTTTCCCCTTCTTTAGAGGCATATTAAACTCCTTTCGATAAATCGCATTCTATAAAATCTTGTATTTTCTAGAATATGTTTCGAAAGAAATCTTATTTAAAGTGTGGTCCGAGGGTTTTTGCAAGCTGCATCATGTCGATTGGTTTTTTTGAACCGAAGACTTTAGCGAGTTTGGCATCGGGAACAATGAGCCGTTTATTTTTTTTGTCTTGAAGCTTGTGCTTTTTGATGTATTCCCAGATTTTTTTCGTCACATCACCGCGGGACTCTACTTTATCACCGACGACTTCTTTGAGCTCATCTGAGATAGAGAGTGAGCCGCCGCCTTTGCCTTTTTTACCAAAACGTCCGGTCTTTGCTTTTTTGACGTAGGCTGTTTTCGGATGGTTGACGTATTTGTTTTGAAGATCGTCTAAATTGTTGACGATCACATCGCAGTCAGGGAAGTTCGTGCAGGAGAAGAACACTTTTCCAAAGCGGGATCTTCTGGGGGTCATTTTTCCATCGCAGCCAATAGCAGGACAAGAAGGCATGTCGGCTGGAGGCGGCTCGCCCTTTTTCGGAATATTGACGATACCTTTGCATTTGGGATAGGTTTCACAGCCGAGGAAGGGTCCAAACTTCCCAAAGCGAAGTTTCATAGGGCCTTTGCATTTGGGGCATTTTTGATCCCAGTCAAACCCGGGGGCATAATCTTCTTTATTAAAGTCGAGCGCTTCAATCGGCGCTGTGTAGTCGCATTCTGGATAGTTGGAGCAACCGTAGAAATATTTATTCCTCGACCAGATTTTTTGGAGCTTGTGGCTGCATTTTGGGCATTTAATATCTGTGAGCTCTTTAGGAACAAAAGCCTCTTTCTCTGCATTTTCCACTGTTGGGATAAACTCCTTCCAGAATTCGGAGATGAGCTCTTTCCACTTAATTTTGTTTTCAGCAACCTGTTCAAGCGCATCTTCCATGGTTGCCGTAAAGGTGACATCCATGATGAGTTTAAAATTGTCTTCGAGCATGCGGGCGATCACGGTTCCAAGCTCTGTCGGTTTGAGTGTTCCCCGCTCTTTAATTGTATAATCGCGGCTTTGGATTTTTTGCATGATAGTCGCGTAAGTAGAAGGCCTGCCAATGCCTAGGCGTTCGAGTTCTTTCACAAGGGACGCTTCTGTAAAGCGTGGAGGAGGTTTGGTAAAAGATTGTTCGGGGGTAATGTTTTGAGGTATCAGCGGCTGGCCTTGAGCAAGAGGAGGGAGAAGGCGGTGTTCATCCTCTTTTTTATCTGCTTCTACTGCACTGTCTTGCTTTTCTTCGTAGACGGCTAAAAAGCCGGGGAACTTAATGACGGAGCCGGTAGCACGCAGGATCATTTTTTGGCTTGCTTCGATATCGCAGGAAATCGTGTCATAAATTGCGGGATTCATTTGGGAAGCAATATATCTTTTCCAGATGAGCGTGTAGAGTTTGAATTGATCGGGGGTAAGATATTTTTCAATTTTCTCAGGAGCAAATTGCAAGTTGGTAGGACGGATCGCTTCGTGGGCATCTTGCGCGCTTTTTTTCGTTGAGAACATGCGCGGCGAGTCAGGGAGGTACTCCTTTCCAAAGACTTTAACAATGTACTGTCTTAAGGGTGTCATTGCTTCCGGCGCAATGCGGACCGAGTCGGTACGCATATAGGTGATCAAACCTTCTGAACCATCTTTTCCGAGCTCTACCCCTTCGTAAAGGGTTTGGGCGATGTTCATTGTGCGTGTTGCAGAAAACCCAAAGTGGCGGCTGGCTTCTTGCTGCAGTGTGGATGTGATAAACGGAGCGACGGGATTTCGTCTTTTCTCTTTTTTCTCAACATCGGCGACTTTAAATTGAGAAGCTTTGAGTTTTTCAACCAAAGAGAGAGCTGTTTTTTCATTGGAGATGAGGAAAACATCCTTCCCTTCAATTTTTTCCTTGTCGATCCTTTTGCCATCGACTGAGATCAAAGTCGCTCTAAAAGGATTTTCAGTTTTCTTCGTTTGGAAATCGATATAGATCGTCCAATATTCAACAGCTTTAAACGCTTCGATTTCTTTTTCTCGATCAACAACGAGTTTGAGAGCGACAGATTGAACACGTCCGGCCGATAGTCCGCCTTCTTTGCCGCCTTGCACACGGCGTGTTAAGATCGGAGAAATTTTGTAACCCACGATGCGGTCTAAAAGACGTCTTGCCTGCTGTGCATCAACGAGGGCTTGGTCAATATCGCGCGGATGCTCCAGCGCTTCTAACACCGCTTCTTTTGTAATGGAGTTAAACGTCACCCGTTTTGCTTTTGTCTTAGGAGGAAGAATCGATAAGATGTGCCAAGCAATCGCTTCTCCTTCTCGGTCCGGATCGGGAGAGAGGTAGACGATCTCTGCTTCTTTCGCGGCTTTTTTGAGCCGTGCGATTACTTCTTTTTTTTCTTCTAAAACGGTGTAGTCGGGTTCAAAGTCATCTTTGATATCGATTCCAAAGCCTTTGCGGGGAAGATCTCGAATGTGGCCGAGCGAAGACTCAAAAGAGTATTTTGGGCCCAAAAACTTCTTGAGCGTTTTAATTTTGGCGGGGGATTCAACAATGATGAGAGCTTTTTTCATTTTTAATCAGAATAATAATTTTAATGTTTAATATCACTAAACCAAGATTTCAAACAAGGATTATTCCTTGTTGTGAAACATTTCAACGATTGTTTCTCGGGGACGGTTGAACCAATGAAGATGGCCGCATTTAACACACGAATAAGCTGCGCCGCTTTGGTTGAAAGCATGCCAGCCAAAGAATGTAACTAATGTCGATCCGATCAAAGCTTCTCTTTTGTAGAAGACATCTTCTTTACAATGCTGGCAAGTCAGAGGAATGTCATTGATTTTAACTTTAGCAGAAAAGGGATGCTTCCACCTACGTCCTGCCTGTCTTTTTCTTTTAATGATTGCGATGATAATTAATGCAACACAGAAAATGAGTCCAACGAACATGTCGGTAAAGGTAGCAGCTGTATTTGCGTTTGACATCTATTTTCTCCGTTTTGTGACGCCATTATATAATAAGGGGGGACTTTATAGGGAAAGAATCTTGATTCTAGAGGATAAATAATTGAATACGAATGAGATAAAATTTCAATATAGAATCAATGGGTAATTTGCAGTAAGCTATGTAAACATGAAAATTAAATCATTTGTTATTTCTCTCTTTTTAATCCTGGCCTCGCCTCTTGCGGCACAATCCATTGCTGTGTGCATTCCGGCTTTTGAAGCGCCGGAGAGTTCGATTCAGTCTCTCATTGAGTCAGGCAGAAGACACTTTTGCAGGCTGCATCAGGTCGACTATTTTGTCTTAAGTGATTTTCCTACAGAGATGGAAGGAGATGATATTGAATGGCTTGCTTCTGGAGGCGGGAAGTCGTTTAAACTTTTTCAAGCCTTGCAGACTCATAAAAAAATCTTCGATCATTACAATTATCTTTTCATTATTAATCCCAAGATGGTTTTTGTTGCGCCTGTGGGCAATGAGGTGTTTGGCGAGCTCATTGCTGTTCAAAAGGTCAATGCTACACCCAAAAAACCGCTTTTTTCTGCAAGTTTTTATGGGGGGAGGCCCGCAGCGGTTTTTGAGCTATTGAGAGCGGGATGCAAATATGCCATCTATGAACATGAAGAAGACTTAATCAACCGATGTTTTAAAGAAAAACCCCCGACGCGCATTCTTAGCCCTTCCTATGCCTATCCAGAAAATTGGGAGCTCGAGTATTCTAAGAAAATTATTGAAACACGGAGCTAAAGAATGAAAAGGCGTTGGGTTATCATTGGGGCAAGTGTTGTTTTAGTCGCCCTCCTGGGGTTATGGATCGATGGGAAGCGTTCTCCTGTTTGTGAAAACTGCGCAGCAAAAGAAGTTCCTTTCTTCCAAGTTTTTTCTTCTCCTACTGAGAATGATCAAGCTCGAATCCAAAAATTCACCAGCCTTGCTAATCAAACGTACGTTAATTTTCGAGTGGCGATATCTGCTGATGAAGCGCGGTATCCTGATGTAGAAGAGTTTATCAAAAACTTTCCTGACAGATTTGTCAAGCTTCCAGATGGGTATAAGTCGCAAGAGCTTATTTATCGATGGATTCATTCTGTGCCCGCAAGCGATATCATCGTTTTATTTCCAGCTGACGGTGCGCTTGAAACGGACGCGCTAGAACTTCTCAAAAGTTTTTATGCCGGATCAGCTGCTTGGCTTGCTTTTCAAGGAGATATTAAACATTGGGCGCAAGATGGAATACTCACAGGTTATGCCAATCTTTTTCAAAAAATCAAACTGCAAGAATTTTTAGATCATGGAACTTTTTCAGCAGAACGGGCTCCTGAAAACCGCCTGTTTGAACTGGCAGGAAGGCATGTCAGGCGCCTCAGGGGCAACTTTGTGGATGGAAAAAGTTATGGATATTCATGGATTGCCAGATCAAGAAAACCGTATCCTCGCTACAGAACAGAAGAAGAAACACCTGCTCCAAAGACAGACCTCGTTATTTTTTCATACGATAGGCCTCTTCAACTTTATGCTCTTTTAGAATCGATCGATGCCTTCGTTATCAACCTGGATCATATTGCAGTGATCTATCGAGTCTCAGATCCTTCTTTCGAAGACGGGTATGCTCTTGTTAAAAAGCAGTTTCCATCCATTGAATATATGAAGCAAGGAGAGCGCCCGGCATCCGACTTTAAGCCGCTTGTTTTAAAGGCTTGCTTTGAGTCTCCCAACCCCTACATCATGTTTGCCGTTGATGACATGGTTGTGCGTGGCCCCATCGATCTGAGAGAAGGGATCGAGCAAATGGAAAAAACAGGTGCTCTTGGTGTCTATTACCGTTTAGGGACGCACATTAATTTTTCCTTTATGCGAAATGAAAAACAAGCTGTTCCTCCTTCTATCAAGCTTGATGAACATATCTATGCTTGGCAATTTTCCGGAGGAGAAGGAGATTGGCAGTATCCTCATACCCTTGATATGACACTTTATCGCAAAAGCGACCTAAAAGAATTTTTAACGACACTTCAATATACCCATCCTAATTCACTTGAAGGCAAGTGGGCCCTCAAAAGAAAAGTCGGAGGGGTCGGTATTTACTATGAAACTTCAAAAGCAGTTAATCTCCCCCTCAACCTTGTAAACTTTTCTGATAACCGCCACTTATCTAACTATTCGACAGAGGAGCTTTTAGATAAATTTTTACAAGGATTAAAACTCGACATTAAGCCCCTGCAAGGGTATCGTAATAACTCAGCTCATATTGATATGCCAGTGAGCTTTGTAAAAAAAGATGAAACGAAGTTTTAAAGTATTGCTCTGTTTTCTACTCCTGAGCTTTACCCAGCCAAATCCCGTATCTAATGATGTCTTCGATATAGCCATGGGCTCTAATACAAAGCATTGGGTGCATATTCAGACCCAAGTCGATAAAGATGATTTAGCTACATTCCGCGAGCTCTTTCATAAAAACGCTCCTCTTGTAAAATCAGCCAGCGGTCCTGTTCAAATTCCCAAAGTTGTCCATTTTATTTGGCTGGGTCCTAGATCTTTTCCGCCAGAGTCCGTTTCCAATGTCCGATCATGGATGGCCCAAAATCCCGATTGGAAATTTATTTTCTGGACCGATCGCCAAAGAGAAGCTCCCTGCCATGGCATGGAGACAATTGTTTTAAAAGAATATCCATTCCCCTATCTCGGCAGATGTTATGCCTCTTCCGAAAACTGGGGAGAAAAATCCGACGTTCTTCGTTTTGAAATCTTATACAACCAAGGCGGCGTCTACGTCGACCACGATGCCAGCTGCTTAACTCCATTTGAGCCCTATCACCAAGCTTACAGATTCTACGCTGGACTTGAAACCCCTCATCCTCCAGTTGTTGGACGGAGCATCACCGCAGGCAACGGTGTCATTGGATCTTGCCCTGGCCATCCTATCGTTAAAAAAGTCATCGAACTTATCGATCAAAGATGGGATGCTTTAAAAGAAAAATACCCCGGTGCTGATGGATTTTCAAGAACACAAATTGTGATGGAGCGCACCTACATTGCACTCACCGACGCGCTTGATGCAGTTTTAGATAAAACCAGTACAAACGACATTGTCTTTCCCGCGACTTATTTTTTCCCAAAAAAAGGACTGAAGCCCGTTTTATCAGAACACTTTTTTGCAAATAGCTGGGCTGCATCTTCTGACACTCAGGAATTTGAAAAAAAAGTTCAGCAGGATATTAATAAGATCGATAAAAAATTCAATCGATTAAATCAGTTTCTTGTAATTACAATGGCAATTAATTTATTTTTAGTTATGGGATTTGTCTTTATCAACAAAAAGAGGACCGTATGAAAAGATGGCTTGTGATTTTTCTTCTTCCATTTCTTTTAGGATGTTCGAAGAAAGATGAAAAAGAAAATAAAATGGATTTTGAAACACTGATGGGTCGTAACTTTCCAGCCTGGAAACACGTACAGACAGCCGAAGATTTTGAAAATCTAAACTTTTTCAAAAACGTATATGAAAAAAACATCCCGTTTCTTCAAGCAGGATCGTCCATGCTTCATGTTCCTAAAGTTCTCCATTTCATTTGGATCGGCCCTAAACCCTTCCCTCGCGAATCAGTCGAAAACGTCCGCAGCTGGGTCGCTAAACACCCTGACTGGACGATCAAGTTCTGGACAGATCGCGAAAGACCCCTTCCCCACAAACAAATGGTTTTAGCTCATGTCCAAGATCTCAAATTCCTCCATCTCTATGACTGCTACAAAAAATCAGATAACTATGCTGAAAAATCAGACCTTCTCCGTTATGAAATCCTGTATCAAGAAGGTGGAATTTATATCGACCACGACGTCAAATGCTTTCAGTCATTTGAGCCGTTCTGCAAAGCTTATGATTTCTACTGTGGAATGGAGATGCCTTATCCTACTTCTCTTAGTTCTTGCGTTCTTCCAACGAACAATCTGCTCGGATCACGCCCCGGCCATCCTATTTTGAAACGTTCCATGGAATGGCTTGAAAAAGAATGGGACCGCATTGAACAAGAGTATCCCGGAAAAGACCGCGACTCTGTGATTAACCGTGTTTCTCATCGTACGTTCCTCGTGCTTGGCGAAACATTTAAGCTTCTGGCAAACAAAGAAGGAAACCGCGATATCGCTCTTCCTACTTTTTACTTCAATGCTCCCGAAGAAAAGTATGCCATTTTCTGCCGACATCTCTACCAAGGGACTTGGTTTGAAAATGAATCCCAATTCGAGAAAACAGTCCGAGAAAGACTCATGAAAATCTCCAAGAAGACCAATAAAATCCTTCTTGCCTTCGGAGTCTTTTCATTTATCAATGTCGTCGGACTTGTTCTTCTCTTCATGAAGCATCGGCAGTCTTCTCGCAAAACTGCTTAAAATGGAAGATAAAGAACTCCTCTCATTTTTCAAACGGGGCCTCATTCCGGGCCCCTCTGAAACCGAAGAGGAGTTTTTAAAACGAGTAGAGGCTTCACCGCCTCTTCCTGCTTGGAGCGCCATTAAACCGCTGCCAACCCAATGGGGATTTACCATCGACTGGGTGCCTCTTGTCTACTCCAAAAAAAAGCTTCTCCCCTGGGAAGGAGCCCTCTTTTTTGACGATCATATTCAGCTTCACCCCAAACTTCAGACAAAAAAACTTTTCGGTAATTCTCTTACAGAGATCCTTCATCATGAGTCGATCCACGCAGCCCGCATCGCTTTTAATGAGCCTCGGTTCGAAGAGTTTCTAGCCTACTGTACCTCGCCTTCCTGGAAGCGGCTGATCGGCCCTCTTTTTTCTCGCATCTGGGAATTCCCACTCTTTGCCCTGTCGCTCTTGTTTTTTCCTTATGCTCTTCCCATCTCGCTCTTTTTCCTAGCTCGCCTTTTTTATAAGCATCACCTTTTCTCACGAGCCAAAAAAACCTTTCCGCTTTCCGTGCTTTTATGCATGACCGATCAAGAAATTTATACCTGTTTTTGTCCTGCAAAAACAGACTTATCTGTAGCTTCCCCACGCCAGCAGCTGATCTCGCTCTTGCTAAATTCTTGATAAATATGCTCCTAGAACTTCTAGATTTTTAATGAAGAAGAGGGTATGCTTTTCATCCAAAATAGGAGTCTTTCATGTCATCCGTGCTTTTAAGGTTTTTCGGTCCAGGTCAGGCTATGTCTGCCGAAAATGTTTTACAAAAGACACAAATCAAAGTTGCAGCTTGGGTTCAGAACCCGCCAGAAATTCAATCTTTAGAGGATCTGAAAAGTCTAGTTGGAAATAACGATATAGATTACGAGAATGGCATAACTCTTATCCATCGAACCATCGAAGTAAACCACGAATATATTGACAAAGCTGAAATAGCTTGGAAATCTACAGAAAAGAAACTCGGAAGAGCGACTCTAGCGTCATTTTTTGTTAGCTTAATCACTTTCGGAGCAGCAGGCTATTTTTCAATTAAAGAAGGAAAAAATCTTAAGGCAGCGGCCGTTTGTGTTTTTGGTGTTGCTGCAGCGATCTTTGCTCGAATTGCGAATAGGGCTTCAAAACTGGCTCAAAGTCAGGCTATTAAAGTCGGACAGATAATAAATGATATGAATGAAACAAGAACACTTATTGCTGAGAATGGAATAATGAGTTTTGATGCTTCAGTATTTGTCCCAGAAGTCCCAAAGCTCTTTACGCCCCAAGAACAAGACCTTCTTCTGACAGAGTGGGTCAGCAAGCTACGCGAGGCTCCTCCAACAGAGCCGGAACAGCTCGTACAACTCGGCAAAAAGTTGTCAGCATTGAGAGATTTTCGAGGTGAGACATTTGAGGCTCTCATGCGCCAATATTTTGAAGTTATTGATAACGCGCCAAACCAAATACCGGAAAGTTTTGAGAAAATCCATCAATATTTTGATGGATTATTTAAAAAATTTAGAGATCACGATAATCAAGGCTTTTTAGTGGCCTTGCAAACGCGTTTTCAGCAAGAAAATACCCCTCCTGTAGTAACCCAAGAGTTGCATTACGAGGGGATGAGCGCGGTGTGGGCTGACCAACTTCAGATAATGGATGATCAGGAGCAAGTTCAGTTTTATCCAGGTAAGTATGCTCAGGTCTTTATGCTGCCACATTTCAAAAACATATTCAGCCGTGTTTTTGCAGCTGAAGAAGCACCTCAAAGATATGTAGAATGGCTGCGTCAGCAGATACAAAACCTACCAGAAGGTACTAAACACAAAAAATTCCTCCTCGCTTGTTTATCCAAAGAGGTTAACTAATTCGCTGCTTCCTCTGGGAAGCTGCGGGGACTTTTAAGCTTTTTCGGTATTTAGCGATGGTACGGCGTGCGCAAGGAATCCCTTGCGCATGCAATAATTTCGAAAGCTCTTGGTCTGAGAGCGGTTTATGCTTATTTTCTTGCTCAATGAGGGTTTTGAGCCTTTCCTTTGCCGTGTGATGTGAAATGAAGGCAGAGCTCACGTGAGGAAAAAAGACTTGAATGAAAGAGGATAAAGATCGGATGTTTTTCTGTTGAACTTACAGACTTAATGTTACACAAACATGTTATTTATATTTTCTTTATATTCCAACATAGCATATTCTTTTTTTCATTAACCTAAGGAGGTTATCTTATGGTTCATCCCATTGCACAAAAATATCCAGGATTAGTGAATCAGATTTACAATGGCTTTGCTAGTAGAGGATACTTAAACAAAACTTATATCACAGTTGATGACTGTGCAGCGGCTCTAGTCCGAGGATGTAGTTATCATCAAGGAAAGGGAGAGGTCGGACGTTTTCTTCGTAAAACAATCAGCAGAATAGATAAACGTTCAGCAAAGACGCATATCGGAACTTTTGCTCAACTTAATGCTGTAACCACCCAAAAAGTGAAAGCGGCGCAAGCTCTAGCTCTAGCAAACGCAGAAAAACAAAGGGCAGCGGAGAAAGCGCGCCTAGAAGCACAATTAACTAAATTGCGCGGCGAGTTGCAAACAAAACAAAAAGCTCTTACTACTTGTCAACAAACTATCACGAATCTTAATACTGAAATTGCAGCTTTAAATAATCAAATTACTATTTGCAATAGACAGATTGATCGATATGAGACTTCCATCACAAGTTTGACAGCTCAGTTAGCGCAAATGCAGCAAAATGCAGCTCGTAATGCTAATTTATTCTCACAATTTCAGAATGTCACACAAGCACTAGCAAACGAAAACAATGCGCTGAGAGGACGGTTAACGCAGCTCCAAAGGTGTGTGAATCTGCATCAGCAACAGCAAGTCTTGAACAATTCAACCAACGCGGCTATTGTTGCAATTAATCAACAGATAACGGTTATTGTGCAAAGAGGCATGCGATAGTTTGAAGAGGAAGATAGGAAACATATATCTGCGCATTGTATCGGAGATTAATATGAAGATGTGGTGCGTAGATGACTGAGAATTTTTCAAAAAATAAACAGTCTATTTATATTTTCTTTATATTCCAACATAGCATATTCTTTTTTTCATTAACCTAAGGAGGTTATCTTATGGTTCATCCCATTGCACAAAAATATCCAGGATTAGTGAATCAGATTTACAATGGCTTTGCTAGTAGAGGATACTTAAACAAAACTTATATCACAGTTGATGACTGTGCAGCGGCTCTAGTCCGAGGATGTAGTTATCATCAAGGAAAGGGAGAGGTTGGACGTTTTCTTCGTAAAACAATCAGCAGAATAGATAAACGTTCAGCAAAGACGCATATCGGAACTTTTGCTCAACTTAATGCTGTAACCACCCAAAAAGTGAAAGCGGCGCAAGCTCTAGCAAATACAGAAAAACAAAGGGCAGCGGAGAAAGCGCGCCTAGAAGCACAATTGAGTACTTTGGGTTCTTTGCGCGTAAAGGTGCAAACGAGTCAAAAAGCCCTTGCTATTTGTCAACAAACAATCATCAACCTAAATAAAGATATTACAAATTTAAAAGCCAAAAATCCTCTTATTCAAAAAGACATCGATCAGCTTAAGGCGTCCATCGTGGATTTAGAAACTCAAATAAACCACGTACGTGAAGAAACATCTCAATATTTTAATTCATTTGAGCAATGGCAAAACCCCACACAATCACCACTGTCTAACCTGGGTCTTAAAATTAAAGTAGACGTACAATTGATTGGGAGATGTGGGCGAGCGGAACCTTTAAATCCACAGTTACTTAAAGCAGTTCAAGACCGGCCTAAGGTGCAGGTAAAAATGAACGAAAGCGATATGCTGAAAAAGCGATTAGAGAAATTAACAGCTCGTCTTGCTAAAACGCAATATAATCATACCGACATTAATGCAATGTTGAGTTGCCTTGATCAAGAGATGAGAACTTTTATTTAAAAGCTCTTGCCTAGTTTAGAGGTGAAGATTGGAAAACACTTTGTTTGCGCATCATGCTGAAGATTGGTTCAAAGATATGATGCAGAAGTAACTGGAGATTGTATTCTAAAAACTTACAGCAAGTAGAGGTCAAATATGACACAACCGGTCAAGAATAATAGCAATCCATTGTTGAATCACCAGCCTAACTTAAAAGTGAGCGAGGTGAATGCCCCACAGGGTAATTTACGCTTTGCTCTCAAAAAAATAGAAGAATTGGAATCCTTAGGAAAACTACCCGAAAATGGAAAAATTACACTTATTACATCTGAAGAAGCGCAGAAAGAGATACAGCGCCTCAACAATTTGCCTAATAGACCAGATTGTACTCCCTGGGGATATACTAAAGCTATTATTGGGCAGGCGTTAAAAGAGCAAGAGACACCCCATAAAAAAGAGCCCATAGAAAAACTAGATCTGGATCTGGCAAAAAACCGCTATCAGTTTTTAGCAAAGGAATTAGAACAGGCAATAGACGGTATAACTTTGCTCAGGAAGGGAAAAATTGTAACGACCTTGGCTACAGGAATCAATGGTCTAATAATTATCCAGCATGCTGTAGAAGCTGGAATGGATGCTTATGATGATCATTCTCGTCATTGTACACAACATGAAGGAGCTATAGGACTGACCAAGACAGCTGCTAAAACAGTCATCGCAACTGTTAAGTATGCGACTAAGCCTCCCACTACTTCAGACCAGCCGTCTCCATCTCCTCAGAGAATAGATGTCAGCAAAACTAAGTCCAATCAACCTGCAAAAAAAGTGCAAGAAATTAGTAAGTCAGAAAAAGAAGAGAATCCGTCTCAAAAACCAGGATCGATCAACGATCGTTCACCGGTTGACAGTAATTCTTCAAATGGATGTCAAGAACCCCCATTAGATCCTGCATCAGGTCAGCCAGAGCCTGTACCACAAGAAACTCCACCCCATAAACCGTCTGAAAAAGCGCCGAAGCCACAAGTAAGATTTGTATTGGATCCTAATTTGCAACATCCAAAAAAAACCGCTGCTAAATTAGAAGCAGATCTGCATTCAGACACAAAACTTAGCGTTACTGTTGAACCAGCCAACATCCGTCGTTCAACTCTCCATGTTGGAGTGGCTCATGAAGGAGCTAATGGTTCAGTTGCATTCAATCCAAGAAAACCTGAACGAACTGTTATTACAGGGTCATATAGTCAAGAGGGGTTGAGTGGTGGAGTGCATGTTCCCATAAAAAAACCCAAAAACACTCAAGTTTCAATGGGTGGAAAATTGGGAGAAAATTATGAAGGTAAACTGATTGTCGCCCCACACGACCCGCTTAAAGCAAGAGTTCAATTCAATGCAATTGTTCCAATTTATGGAGTTCCGGTAAAGTTTAATGCAGATGCTCGTATTACCCGACCCGAAGATTTAAAGCTTGCTGTTGGATTACCAACATTTGGTTTAGATAAAGTCATACCCGGAGTTCCAGAATCAATCACGGTTCTTTCTCTAAACATGCAAAAAATAAGACGTCGTGTACGTTCGATTGGAAATAAAGCAGCAAAAGCGATTGGGATAGGAAAAAAACCCTTTGGGAGCAATAAAAACAAGTTAAAAAGAGCAATGGAGAGGCAAAAGGCGATCGAGAACTTCCTTTCCCTTTCTCGTTCACAGCAGCATTTGGATGCTCTTTCTAAATATGTTCCACCTTCGCTTCTAGAAGATCCTAAGATTTACAGTGCGCTAGTTGGACTAAATGATGAAATGGAAGCATTCATTCATGAGCTTTCTAACCTGCCGACGGTAGATAATGTGCATGTCGAACAAATTTCTCTGGACCCTATTTTCGATGAATGTGAAGCTTTATTAGCCCAGATGAGTCGACTTGTCGAGGAACAAGCATCTAATAATGATGCCATTCTGACGGCTCTTACGGAGCTCAACGCACAGGCTGAGCAGGCGAGTACTCTTCTAGGAAGCCTTGAAGAAGCTATTGACGCTCTACTTGTTCAAGCAGAAAGAACTGGTGATTCTATTGAAGCATGCCACCGTTCGGTAGCAATGCTTGAAAGATCTACACAAGATCTTTCTACTCATGCAGATCAAGTTGCAAACTCATTGAGAACTGTAGATCGATCTGTACTACAAGAATTTCTTCGAAGACGAGAAGGCAGTATATTAAAATAATAACCGACGGAGGTTTATTTTATGGCATTAGTTTCTTTAGCAACATATCCTATGAATCAAAAAAAATTGATTTCGATTATATATAATGGTTTTGTCAATAATTATTATATTAATAAAACATATATTACCATTGATGAGTGTGCGCAAGCATTGATCAAAGGTTGTCACTATCATCGTGGTGAAAAATCACTTGAGCCATTTTTACATAAAACGATCAAGAAAATGGAAAAACCTCATGCTAGGACACATATTGGCACCTTTGCCTATCTCAAAGCGGTGACAGAGAAGAAAGTAGAAGCTGCAATTGTAGAAGCGAGAAAAAGATACGTGGCTGCAAGTACCGCGGAACGAGTAGAATTTGAAACAAAACTAGCATCTCTAAAAGCAGATTTGACTATGTATATGGCTCAACTTTCCATGTGTAATGCAGATGCTATCGGCGTCAATGGCAAAATGAATGATTTGACTGTTCAAATACAGGCAACGAACAGGAAAATAGATGGGATTGATAAACACTTGCAATCTTTAACCACTCAAATTCGAAGATCGCAACAAGATATAGAAGAACAAGGTATTGTGGCGGAACGACAACTTGCTCTTATATCGGCGACGATCAACGAATCGAGAAAATTCAATGAACAGCTGGATCGGTTACTATCGCGCAGTTCTCAACAAGAGGAACAAATCCGCCAGACTAGGGTAATTTATGCAGAAATTATTCGTTTGCAGGGCGATGTAGAATGGCTTTGCCAGCATATATAAAGTTTTCCAAAAGACACTACTAATAAAAGCTTCCTCCTCGGTTATTTACCCAAAGAGGCTAACTAATTCGCTGCTTCCTCTGAGAAGCAACAGGGACTTTTAAACTTTTTCTGTATTTAGCGATGGTACGACGTGCGCAAGGAATACCTTGCGCATGCAATAATTTCGAAAGCTCTTGGTCTGAGAGCGGTTTATGCTTACTTTCATGTTCGATGAGGTTTTTGAGTCTTTCTTTTGCCGTGTGATGTGAAATGAAAGCTGAGCTCGCATGCGGAAAAAAGAATCGGAGCGGATAAATCCCACGAGGTGATGAAAGGACCTTTTCTTTCACAGCCCGGGAAATCGTCGACTCATGAAGAGAGAGTTTTTCTGCCACCTGCTTGAATGTAAGAGTGTGAAGGTCGGATGTTTTTCCGAGGAAGAAATCGTTTTGCACTTCGAGCACGATTTTTACAATGGCGGTGATGATTTGACCGCGGCGCGTCAGCATTTTTAGAGTCCACTTAGCAGACGGCTCGAAATGGCTGAGTTCTGGGGCTAAATTAAGTGTAAATTTGGGCAAGAGAGCATCGTTATGCGAGATGCCCCATCCATTTTCATGGGACTCAATGAACACATCGGGTGTTTGAAGAGGTAAAGAGAGCTGTCTAAAGGGTGCGGCGGGATCAAGACTCAAATGGGAGAGAGTATCAACGACAGCTTCGAGCTCTTTAGGCGAACAGGGAAGGTTTTTGCGGCGGTTGATAAAATCATCATAATGATCGTGGATAAGACGGTAAGCCAAAGACTCTTTTTCTCCTTTGCGCTCAAGCTGGAGAAGAAGGGAGTGTTGAAGGTTTTTAGCCCCAATGCCGGGAGGGTCGAGCGTATAGAGGATATTTAAGAGTTTGGGGTCAGCAGGGGTATCTCCGAGGAACCCTTTTTCATCGAGGTTGCCGATGAGCTCTTCCATTTCTTTTAAATCATCTGGGGAAGAAAGAACTTCACGGGCTTGCTGGAGAAGATAGGTATAAAGAGTCTCTCCTGGGGCTGCGATCTGGTCGATCCAAGAGGTTTCTGCATGAGAAAGGGTGTGGAAGTTATTCGAGCGCTCTTTTTCCCAATCGCCCGGCTCTTCCTCGAACTGGAGAGCGGGATTTTGTTCAATCTGCTCTTGAAGCCATTCAGCCAGAGCGGGAAGGGGCATCTCTAAAATAGAAAGCGCCTCTCTAAGAGCAAGAGTTAAAATAGTTGCTTGCTCTGTTCTAGATTTTAATTCGGCGTTTATTTTTATTGATTCCATTTCTAATTTTATTTATTATAGAAATCATATTAAAATGAAAATAGCTATATTTAGTTGTGCAGGCCTTGGTGATTGTTTACTGACTCTTATTCTTTCGGAGAATTTGAGAAGAGCTGGACATGAGCCGGTGACCTTCCATCCCTTCATGAAAGAGCTGCAAGGATGGTTTCCTCAGCTACCGATTCGTCCGTTCCCTCCGAAATATGAGGAGTTTGATCAATTCATTGTGGTCTATGAAAAATCGGCATGGATGAAAGAGGTCTTAGATCACTGCCTCGCCCATTTCCGAAAAGAGACGATTGTTCTTAACCCCATAGCGACACCGAACCAAGATTATCCTTATTGGGAAGAGGGGCGCTTTGATGGGAAAGTCCCTTTTGCCGACAATCTTGTGACTTTTTGCGAGAAGATCATGGGAATTAAAGGGGCTGAAAAGGCAAACGGCCTAGTGATCCCACCCGATGTAAAGCTAAGATCGAAACCTAAACAAATAATCATTCATCCTACCAGCTCAAGGCCTGGGAAAAATTGGCCCAGAGCTAAATTCTTAAAACTTGCAAAAGAGCTGAAGAAAAGAGGCTACGATCCGGTGTTTATGGCCTCTCCAAAGGAAAGGGTCGATTGGCCTGAAGCTCCCCCTTTCAAGAATTTAGAAGAAATGGTCCGGTGTGTTGCTGAGTCAGGTTTCATGATTGGAAACGATTCAGGGATTGGGCATTTGGCTTCTCTTTTTGGGATCCCCACCGTCTCTCTTTTTAAGAATGAGCGGACGGCTGACTTTTGGAAGCCGGCTTTTGCTCCCAATATCGCTCTTATCCCGAAAGGCTGGCTCCCGAACTTAAAAGGGCTTAGGTGGAGAGATAAGTACTGGCATTGGGGGATTTCAGTCCGGAGAGTACTCCGAGCTTTTGATCAGCTTCGCGTATTTGGCAACCAAGCTATGGACTCGGCTGCTTTGAGAGAAGAAGACGTCGTAAGTAAGACCTAAGGACGTCTCATATTGTCTTTGAATAATTCCCAATCCGAAATCACGGTGATGAACCGTATCGCCAAGATGAAGCTCTTCCTCGCTACCTCCGATTTGAGGGCGAGGCCTAGGTGTCAGCTCTTGAATATACTCAGAGGGTATTTCTGCTAAGAATCTGCTAGGGCGCATCATACGAGAGCCTCCCCATAAGAACCGATATCTAGCAGAAGAAAGATAAAGATGGGCTTTTGCACGTGTCATGCCGACATAACAGAGCCGTCTTTCTTCTTCGAGAGCCGTTTCACTATCGATGCTGTTCATATGAGGAAAAAGCTCTTCTTCCATGCCAACGAGAAAGACAACTGAGAACTCAAGACCTTTACCGTTGTGGAATGTCATGAGTTTTACTGAATCTGTAAGGGGCTCTTTGCTATCTGAAGAGGTTTTTAAGGTGAGCTCTTCTAAAAAATTGGCGAGGGTTCCTTGTGGATTTTCTTGCTCCCATTCAGCGGCTTTTGTGACAAGCTCTGCGAGGTTGTCTCGTCTCTCCGCAAAAGTTTCTGGATCTTCTTTGAGATACTCTTCATACCGAGATCTTTCTATTGCTTCGGAGACAAGCGTTTGAAGCGTCACTTTTTGAAGCACCATTTCTTTCAAAGCCAAAACTGTCATGACATAATCCCGCATTCCTTCCATTTGCTTAGGCGAGAGTTTCAGTTCGACTTTTCTGTGGATGACAGCTGTACAGAAATCAAATAAAGACATCCCGGCTTGCAAAGCTCCTTCTCGGACTTTCTCGAGGGCTTTTTCACCAAGTCCTCTTTTAGGAATGTTAATGGTTCTTGCTAGCGCAATAAAATCGGCACCAGCAAGCACAATACGAAGCAGCGAGAGGATGTCTTTGATTTCACGTCTTTGATAAAAGGAGACTCCTCCGATAATGACGTAGGGGATTTTAAGTTTTAAAAGCGTATCTTCAAAAATCCTCGATTGAAAGTTCGTGCGGTAGAAAATCACGCTCTCATCGAGTGGAAATTCATGATGGTGGTGCACGATTTTACGAGCGACGAATTCTGCTTCTCGCCGGTCGGTATCAGAAACATAAAGACCGATTTTTTCTCCTGGTCCGAGTGTGCTCCAGAGATTTTTTTCGTAGCGCGAGGGGTTGTTTTGGATGAGAGCATTGGCAGCGTTTAGGATTGTGGAAGAGCTTCTGTAATTTTGATCCAGCGTAATGATGACAGCTCCCGGAAAATCTTTCTCGAAATTCAAGATATTGCCTACATCGGCACCTCTCCATGAATAAATAGATTGATCGGGATCTCCGACTGCAAAGACGTTATGGTGTCTTAAAGCGAGCAGCTTAATCAGCTGGTGTTGGGCATGATTGGTGTCTTGGTATTCATCGATCAAGATAAAATTCCATCGATCTTGATACGCTTTTAAAACGTCTGGATGAGCTCGGAAGAGTACGGTAGGAAGGTAGAGCAGGTCATCGAAGTCAACGGCCTCTGATGCCTTGAGTTTTGATTGGTACATCTCATAGAGGGCGCCAAGAGTTGGATCTTCTTTTGCTAGCTCTGTGGGAGAAACAAGACCGTTTTTAGCTCCGGAGATAGCCAGTCTTGCGGTCTTTAAAAATCCTTTTTCATCATGGATATTTAAAGCAACTAGGCACTCTTTCAGGACTTTTTCACTGTCATCTTCATCGTAAATGGTAAAGTTATTCAGGTAGCCCAGGTGATGGATCGATTCTCTTAGGATTTTTGCTCCGAGGCTATGGAAAGTGCTTGTCAAAACGAAATGATTAGAAAGTCTTTCGACCCTTCTTCTCATTTCATCGGCTGCTTTATTCGTGAATGTAACGGCTAGGATCTCTGCAGAGGGAATTCCTAGGGATAGCAGGTGTGTAATGCGAAATGTCACAACGCGGGTCTTTCCAGACCCCGCGCCTGCGATTACAAGCGCCGGCCCTTCGACATGATGGACCGCTCTTAGCTGCTGCTCATTTAGCTGACTCGACATGGCCGTAGTATAGCTGGAACGAGAGTTAAGATTTAAGTCCCTTCTGATAGAAAAGGCAAATATTCCCAGTAACTACTCACTCATGTTTTGTGGGTTATCGAAGCAATACGATAT
>JAGOLG010000077.1 GCA_017994195.1 Rhabdochlamydiaceae bacterium | reverse complement strand
AATGAAACCTCCTGCCCCTCTAAAATCAGGACCTGTGTCGATCGATATGGAGGTTTTGCAGACAAGATCACCGTGGACTCTCGATTTGTCTACTCCATACCCCCTGCCCTATCCTCTGTAGAGGCTGCACCCCTTCTGTGCGCTGGAATCACCGTCTACACTCCTTTTAGACTCTATTCTGTCCAAGCCCCTCAAGCTGTTGCCGTCATCGGCATCGGAGGCTTAGGACACCTCGCCCTTCAATTTGCAAAAGCGTTTGGATGCGATGTTACAGCCCTTTCGACATCTCCCGGAAAAGAGCAAGAAGCACGCCGGTTCGGCGCCCATCATTTCCTCTCCCTTACAGAGATCAAACCCGGCATGCCCGCCCGCTTTGATTTCATCCTCTCTACCGTCCATGCCGACCTTGACTGGACTTCCATCTTGTCTCTTTTAAAACCAGGCGGGAAGCTCTGCCTTGTGGGACTTCCACCCTCAGAGCTTAAAATCCCCGCCCGTCTTCTTGTTTCTGGAAATCGATCGATTTGCGGAAGCGGAACCGGCAGCCGGCTTCATATGCGGGAAATGCTCCAATTTACAGCCGACCATCAAATCCGAGCCCAAGTCGAAACACTTCCCATGTCCCAGCTCAATGAGGCCACTACCCGCCTTAAAAATAACCAGGCCCGCTACCGTCTCGTGTTAGAAAATATGCGGTAAAAGCATCAATTATTGTTTTTTTTGTAACTGCTCAACTGTTCTTTGCTCTAAATCCATCTTTGTATTAGGCAATACAACACAGCCACAAGATTCTTGATATACCCTCTCTTGATATAAATCGACCATACGCTTCTCACGAGAAGTCAAAGCTGTATAATCTTTAGAACCAAAAATAAGCTCCAACGCTCTCTTTTCTAATGTCGCTTTAGAAAACTGTTTATCCGCATTAGCTGTTGCTTGAGAATATAGGCGCATGCTGCTTAAAGATCTAGGGACTGCGTGGAATAAATAACTGGGAATGAATCTTATCATATACCCTCCTATAAGTTCTAAAAAGATTTTATTTAAAGTAGGACTTAAAATCAAACCATGTTTTAAGCCATTTTAAGCCAAAAATTCAAATAATTGATTTTAATCTCATGCAAGTTTAAAATGTTTATGATTTTTAAACATTAGGAGGAAAAATGGCATTAAGAGCATGTATTTCAGCTTTATCTAGACCTCTACTCCCAATTTCATCCATTCATTTCCCTCGTCGTTTTGCTTCAGGTAGAACTAACTTAGGCCAAGGATCTCAAGGTTATCAAGATCTTTTAACAAGTTCGGATTGGGACAAAATAGATAAAATCTGTAGAACACACCTAGGCAAGCCTGCAACAACTATTTTCCCGAAGCAAGCGAATCTAGTATCACCCATTGACCTGCAAAAACTGGTGTCAAAAGTTAGAGAAGTAACCAGCTTCCCCTTAATCTCTCTAGAAAATTTTGAAGAGGATGTTAAAGCCATTCATTTTCGAGAGAACCGGATATTCATGAATTTGCCTTATAGCAATAAGGTATCTGCTTGGCCTGACAGACAAGCCCTGCAAGAATTAATCCGACGAAGATTTTCCGATTTATTCCAGAACAATGATCTCGTGATTGTACCAGGATGTGCTGATGGACAAATCCCCATAGAAATCTCTGCAAACAGTGAAAAACATGACATTAACTTAAATATCGTGGCAGCTGACTTCAATGCCGATGCTATGAACATTGGCTATTTGACAATGCAAAGCTATGGGCTCAGAACCGATAGAATCACTTGGGTTCAAGCCGATGTAACAAAGAAAATGTTCTTTGAATGGATACAGAATCGCTTCCCTCGTTTAGGAAGGCATCAAGTTGTCACTTTAATTCAGCCCTCTTTAAGGGAGCAATCTTTCCTAAGTTTCTTAAAAAACAGCTCCTCTTTGGCATTTCAATCCCACCGTGTTACAACGGTTGTTATGCCAGTCTTATTTATGGATGCAAATTCAGAGTGGTATCAAAGATGTAATAACTATGTAGAGTCTGCTTTAACAGTAGCAGAAAAAAAACGAGAAGCGCCCCAATTCATTTGGAGTCAGACAAAGTACGGAGTTGAAATGTTAAAATTAAATACCTCAAAAAATGCTTATGTTCCTGAGCAGTACTTTGTTCATCCAGAATCCATTGCTCAAATTCAAGACGAGACGGGGTTTATTGACTCTAGTGGACGCCTCTTCCCTGAAGTGCTTAATTCTTTATTAATACAAGATCCTCGCGCAATTAAAAGTTCTTCATCAAAAAGAATGCTATGTATCTGGGATACTAAAGTCTTAGAGTAACCAGGGCTACTTTGATTCTTTACCTGAATCAATTCGAATCTATATTCGTCATCTTGAATCTTGTATTCAATAGCTGGACATCGAGTTCATGAATTAGAACTGCAATTATGGAAAATCGCTTCAACGGAAGCGGAACCGGCAGCCGGCTTCATATGCGGGAAATGCTCCAATTTACAGCCGACCATCAAATCCGAGCCCAAGTCGAAACACTTCCCATGTCCCAGCTCAATGAAGCTATTGTCCGCCTTAAAAACAACCAGGCCCGCTACCGTCTCGTTCTGCAAAGATCTTAGGCTTTATTCCTATGCCGAGCTGCGACTAGCTTGTAGACAGCATCTGTATGACTTACGATGTTCTTTAGAAGTTCATAGTCCGGATGGGAAGTCGAAAACTCTTCATCCTGAAGATACCATTTGATTTTTCCGTCTTCATTGACGCCATAGATTACCATGAATAAGATAGGAGCCTTAGGCGTGTATCGCTCAGCAAAATTAATCCTAATAAATGGACAGAACCAACTATCGCTTCCTATAGCAATTGCCGGGCTTGCAGATCTGGAATTCAACCGCTCAATGGCTTCTTTTTTGACCTTAAAATCAGGTTCGCCTCTATTTCTATAATTGGAAAGTATGAGTCTTGGAAGTTTATCGACCGCTTCCCGGCCGCCGAAAAACTCGATAATCTGCGGATCAAAGGATGCCGTTGGAATTTCATTTGGGTTTGCCTGGTTCTTATGTTGATTAATGTCAACTTTTGCCCTGGTAGGATCGGGCGAAAGAATCACTTGAGTTTGCGGCGATACGTTAATAGACATACGACTCTCTCCAAAATATAAGCATATTAGAGAATTCTATCTATTTTTTGAACATTTTATTTACTTTCAATCTTTTATATGCCTGAGCATTAATAGCTTGATCAGCTAATATGCTTTTAAAATATATTTTATAATTAAAATATATTATATTGAACTATACAGGATAACAACTTAGAGGTCGCCTCGTGGCTGGAAAACTCCCTACAACTGAAAAAGAGTGGAAGAAGAAGCTGACGCCAGAGCAGTACCGTGTTCTGCGGGAAAAGGCGACGGAAAAGGCTTTTTCTGGGGAATACTGGGATAGCACAGAGGATGGAATTTATCTCTGTGCTGGATGCGGAGAGCCTCTATTCAGCTCGGAGGCCAAGTTCAAGTCGGGAACAGGCTGGCCTAGCTTCAGCGAACCGATCACGCCTGAGGCTGTTGATTATGAAGAGGATGTCGGTTTTTTCACTAAACGCACCGAGGTCAAATGCCACCATTGCGGGGGTCACCTAGGACATCTGTTCAATGATGGTCCTAAACCCAGCCGTAAGCGGTACTGTCTAAACTCTATCGCTCTTAAATTTAAGAAACAAAAGAGCTAATCGCTGGTTTGTATTTCTTCTTTCAATTTAGAGATGATGAGTCCTAGCGCGCAGGGATTATCTCCGCCGCGAGGAACAATCACATCAGCCTGTTTCTTGCTAGGCTGAACAAAAGCCTCATGCATCGGCTTGACTGTGGAGAGATATTGAACGCTCACACTATCGAACGTACGGGATCTTTCATGGATGTCCCTCTCAATGCGGCGCAGGAGCCGGACATCATCATCGGCGTCGATGAAGATTTTCAGATCACAAATATTACAAATATCCGGGATGACAAAGAGTAAAATGCCTTCTACAATGATGACTTTATTGGGAGCAACTGTTTCTGTGAATGATTCTCGATTATGGTGATGGAAGTTGTAGACAGGTTTTTCAATGGATTGACCTGCTTTAAGTGTTTGCAGATGCTGGACAAGCAAGTCAAAGTCCAAAGAGTCGGGATGATCGAAGTTCGTCTTTTCACGCTTGTGAAGCGGCAGATGAGTGAGATCTTTGTAGTAAGAATCTTGGCTGATGAGGATGGACTGACCGGGAAACGCTTCTTGGATTTTGCGAGCCAAAGTCGTTTTACCAGAACCTGTTCCACCAGCAATACCGATGATGAGAGGCGCATTTCCAGAGAGAGTAGATAGTAGTATGGCAAATAATGCCAGTAATCGCGACATGCAAAATCCTCCGTTAAAAGTTTGACGGAGGATTGTACGAGTTATTCTATTTAAAGCAAGTTGAGCAGGATGCTAATCGCAGGCTCCCATGGCGCATGCATCGTAGCATTCCCCTGCAGGTTTTTTCACTTTGCAGGAAATCTCAATTTGGTACGCAGGAATTTTCGTACCGTTAGCTGCAAGTTGGTTCGCTTGAGAATGATTTTTTTGAATACGTTCGTAATAGATGTTGGAGGGCATTTTTCGATCTGGAGAAGCTTCTTCGGTTTTTAGCACAGCCACTTGCGACTCGCTAATGATTGTAAAATAGCGGTACCCATGGCTATGGGCTACTTGAGCTGCCCGCTCAAGAGCATATTTTTGAGCTGCTTCATGGGAAACTCCCTTATCTTCTGCCACAATCACTCCAAAACGATTTTTGCTAATGAAGTAATTTGTGGTGTATTGATCCATATCTTTGGGACTTGAATCACGGCATCCGCTGCAAAGCAGCGCTAAAACACATGCGGTTATAAATCTGTTCATAACCACATAATAATTATTTTAATAATAATGACAAGTTATTTTTTAAAATTAATTTGTCACTAAATCAACAGCACCTGAATGGAAGTCATAATAACCCCCGACGATGTCGATCTTTTTTTCCTGTATCAGCTTGGCAAGAGCGGGGCTTTTCTTGAGCTCGCTGGCGACATAGAGGACATTGTCTTTGACGGTATTTTCAATGAGAGATCCTTCCTGCGTGCGAGCTAGTTCGAGCGAGGGGGCAATGAGCGAGGCTATGGATTCTATATCTTGAGTCTGTCCGTTAATTACGGCTTGGATCGCTCCACAGTTCTGGTGTCCTAAAACCATGATAATGGATGATTTTAAATAGATGGCTGAAAACACAATACTGTCCAGTTCAACAGCGCCGGCGACATTACCTGCGACGCGCACGACAAATAAATCTCCGATGCCTTGATCGAAGATCAGTTCAGGAGCGACACGAGAGTCAGAACAGCCTAGAATGATGGCAAACGGGTTTTGTCCGCTTGCAGCGCAAATGCGCGCTTCCTTGCCGCGGTTAGGGTGCAATAGCTTTTCTTGCTGATACCGCTTGTTGCCATCCATCAGCTGTTTTAAAGCCTGAGTCGGGTTCATGAAACTCCATTCAAGAAATTAATTTGAAACGCTCAGAATAGCATAGCTGATTGCTATTAAATTTTCTATCTTTAAGGCTTTGAATGACAAGTGATTTTTTAATTTGTGATCAACTTGACGGCGCCGGAGTAGAAGTTATAATATCCACCGACGACGTTGATCTTTTTTTCCTCGATCATCTTGCTAAGGACCGGGCTTTTCTTTAGTTCATCCACGACGTGGAGAACATTGTCTTTGATGGTGTTTTCTAAGAGAGATCCCTCTTGTGTGCGAGCCAATTCTAGAGAGGGTGTGATTAACGAAGCTACAGCCTCGATATCTTGTGTTTGTCCTTGGATCACAGCTTGGATTGCTCCACAATTTTCATGTCCTAAAACTAGGATGATAGATGATTTTAGGTAGATGACCGAATATTCAATGCTGTCAAGTTCAACAGGAGCGACGACATTACCTGCGACGCGAACAACAAAAAGATCTCCGATACCTTGATCAAAGATCAGTTCAGGGGCAACGCGAGAGTCTGAACAGCCTAGGATAGTGGCAAATGGGGTTTGTCCGGTTGCAGAAGCGATGCGGGCTTCTTTAGTCTGGTGGGGATGTAAAAGCTTTTCATGTTTATACCGATTGTTTCCATCCATGAGTTTTTTTAAAGCTATAGTAGGGTTCATCTCATCTGCATTTAATCCCAGGCTCAACCCTAAAAAAACAATTAGGAATGTTCTAAATAACATAAATCACTCTATTTTTGGTTTAGAAAGTAACAGTTCGATCTTATCAAAATGGATGCGGATCTCTCCCTTCTCATCTCGATTGCCATGCTTGACCAGTTGATTATAGTAATCGTGGAGAAAATCGTTATGCTTGCTGGCAGGAAGGTGCCATAAAGGAGTTAAAATCGCTTTTAAAAAGGGCATGAGCTCTGAGCGGTTTGCAAAAACTAGCTCGCGGTTTTTTTGCTCCATGTGATCGATGATAAACCCAATGCCTGTGAGTATTTTCCGATAATCGCGTTCTGAATGAAAAGAGCTTGATGATTTGAAATTTAAGAAATGTGAAACCCACTTAAACGACACAATCACTTTAAGGCTCACGGCCTTGAAATCGTTATTCGATGATTTAGGCGTGGTGCGAATCAGCGCTTTACCTTGAGGTTTTAGGACTTTGTAGATGGAAGATAAGGCTTGCTTTTGATCTGAGATCCAATGAAGAGCGCTGAAGGAGATAATTCGATCAAAGGTTTCAAGATCGTCTAAGTGGCAGGCATCTTTGACGATGAATGTAAGATTGGGATACTCGGATGGAGGATATTTTTTTGCGGCAAAATCGATCATCGCTTGAGAAATATCACACCCGACAAAGCTCACATGCGGAAATCGTTTTGCAAGACGGGCGGTGACCTGGCCGTCTCCGCATCCGACATCGAGGATGCTCTGGATTTCATCAAAAAAGCCAGCAGCGATATAAGATTCTAAATCTTCCTCTTGGTTGCAGGTACCCTCATGATAATCGATCACCTGCTGCTCGGTGAAGTCCTGACTGGCAAAGACGCTAAACTGAAACACGATAAGAGAAGCTATTTTTTTCCACATACTTGAGGCCTGTATTAACATAGGCCTTAAGTGATTGACAAGAAAAAATAGTATTTATTTTTGCTGGTGCTCTGCGAGTTTTTTTTGGATCTCTGGAAGAAGGTCTCTCACGGTTTTGCGGCCGAGCTCAAAAAGCTGCTCATTCTGACCATCGTTAAAAGTGCCAGTATCTTCAAAGTCCATCTTAACCACAATATCAGCACTCTCAAGAGATTGATCTATGAATTTCCGGTAGGCGATGTCGAGGCTTCGTTTTCCAATGCCAAACAAATGCCGAGGTTTTGCAGAGGGCAGCTTTCCTGTCACATCAATTGCAATGACCACCTCAGCTCCATGTTTTTTTGCAACTGAGACCGGCACAGGACATGAAGCTCCTCCATCGATCAGATGCCTGCCAAAGAGTAGAACAGGTTTAAAAACCCCTGGGAAAGCACATGAAGCTCGGACTGCACTTGCAATCTCTCCATGACATATTTCAATGGTTTCGCCCGTTTGTAAATCGGTTGCAACAACGATCAAGGGAGTCTTAAGCTCTTCAAATG
>JAGOLG010000007.1 GCA_017994195.1 Rhabdochlamydiaceae bacterium | reverse complement strand
TTTGGGGCTATGACCTATTCCATTTGCGGGGTTTTAAGGCTGGTCCGTTTTAACGTGAAAGCAGCCCTTAGTAAAGGAAATGCCGAAGAAGAGGCGGCGCAGAAGAAGAATTTTACAGGCCTTCCTGTACCGGCGGCTGCCATTGCAGCAGTTGCCACGAACCTTTTCTTCGTTTCGACATTTGAAGAAAAGTGGCTTCATCTTTCTAACCCATCATCTGCTATTGTTCTAACTTGCATCTGGATTGTTTTAGGGCTTTTAATGGTTAGCCGTTGGAAGTTTCCGAGTCTTAAAGCTCTCCATTTTAAGCTCCCCTCTCTCCAGCTCATGCTTATGATGGTTATTATCGCCATTTTCCTTCTTTATGGGATTTTACACTTTCTTCCCGTTGTTCTTTTAGGTGTGACATGGGGGTATATTATCCTAGGGGTCATTCTTTCAACGATTCGGCTGATTGCAGGGAAAAAATCGAAAACGCTCGAAGACTTTGAGCCGGAAGATGAGGAAAACGAGTGATTTATTTATTAGTTGTTCTTAGTTTGGCCTTGGGTTTTTTAGGATACCGGTATCACCGTCTGCTTTTAAGATGCCTCATGGCAGAACAAAAGATCCGCTCTCAAGAAGAGCTAGAAGTTGCGTATACGCAGATTTCTAAAGAGTCGTACTCCCAAGCCCAAGAAAAAGCTCTGGAAGAGGAAGAAGAAAAGCGCGCAGTTCTTAAAGAAATGCTCGCCAAGCTAGAAAATCAGCTACGTACTTTAGAAGCAGAGCGCAAAACTGATCATGGTGCAATGAAGCACCAGCTGAAAGCCCTTATTGAAACCGAACATCAACTCAAATCAGAAACATCCAAACTCTCAAGAGCCCTAAGATCTCCTGCAGGAAGAGGAAGGTGGGGGGAGATTCAGCTCAGACGCGTGGTCGAGCTTGCCGGAATGATCGAACACTGTGATTTTATCGAGCAGGGGTTTGAGATTACAGACGGCATCCGCAGGAAGCCCGATTTAATCATTAAGCTACCGGGCCAAAGACAGGTGATCATCGATGCGAAGGTTCCTTTAGAGGCCTATCTTGAGGGAATTGATCAAACCGATGAAGTTTTAAGGGGCGACAAGTTTAAACAGCACGCCAAGCAGCTCAAAGATCATATTACGATCTTAGGAAAAAAGAACTATTGGGAACACTTTCAGCCGACGCCTGAATTTGTCGTGCTTTTTCTTCCCTCTGAAACCATTTTTGCCGCAGCGCTGGAAACCGATCCCACTCTCATGGAATCAGCGGCTCTTCAAGGTGTGATCTTAGCAACTCCCATGACGCTTATCGCGCTTCTAAAAGCTGTAGCTTATGGCTGGAAGCAAGAGAGCCTCTCCCGCTATGCAGAGCGTGTCAGCGAGCTGGGCCAAGAGCTTTATAAAAGAGTGTCGGATCTGACGGGACATTGGAGTCATTTAGGAAAAGCGCTGGATCAAGCTATCACGGCTTTTAACCAAGCGACCGGATCTCTTGAAAGAAACGTCTTATCATCCGCTCGGAAATTTAGTGATTTAGGAGCTGCCAGTTCTTTGCAGCCTTTAAAAGAAATCCCCCTCGTTGATCAGACAGCTCGGCCGTTTGTAGCGGCCGAGCTTAAAGCTGCTCAAGAGGGGGATCCGGAGGGAAATTAGTTTACGCTTTGTTCTTATTTGTGATTTGCGCTGCTAATTGGTCAACGAATGCATTTTCTTCTTTCATTTGTTCTAGAAAGTCAGGACTGTCATGTGCTTCTGCAGAATAGTATGAAGATACTTCTCTAACTGCATTTTTTGCAGATTCTTCAGTTGCTGCAACAACTGGAGCTACAACAGCAGCTTCTTGTGTTCTAGACAGGAATGATAAATTCTTGAAGGAAACAACGCCCAAATGACGAGCAGTCAAAGCAGCAGCAGCTAATCCTGTAAATACAGAAAATGCCTTAATCATGGTGTGTGTGTAGCTGTCTTTTTTGACATTGCAAAATTTCGCTAGTTTAGTCGCAGCGTAGTTGGTTACGAAGCTTGTACCGAGTCCAGCAGCTAAGATTTTTGCGCCTTGATAAAAATTAATTGAATTCATTGTGTTCCTTGTTTGTTGATTTGTTAGAACAAACAAAATTATAACATATATGTTAATTAATATTAATTAATAGAATTGATTTTAATTATAATATTAAAAATTATTTAGAGAGTTAACCCATTCTTCATCAAGGCCTGCTAAACGGCGATGGTCAGGATAGAAAGTGGGTCCTTTGGCTCTTAAAGGGGTGATACGGTGGTGGATATTATTCAGCCATGTTTCCCAGGGAGATGCGGCTGGGTCTTTGAGGTTTTTTAGCCACTTGGCGCCGAAGGCGACATGTTGAATCTCATCAGTAAAAATTTGTTTCATGAGCTTTTCTGAGTCAAGATCTCCATGAGATGCAAAAGCCGATCCGTAAATAGGTGCAAAATCAAGGTTGGCCATTTCAAAGGTCAGGCTCATCATGCTGAGATATTTGAGGGGTGTTGTAATGTAATGGACATACGACCAAAAATGTCGATAGAGGGGTAGATCCCCAAATTGAACTCCCATGAGATTCAGTCGCTGAATATAAAGCCTGACATGCTCTTGTTCTTCTTTGAGAGTATGGGCAACGCCTTTTCTAAAGTTTTTAGGAGCCTCTGGAAAGGCAAGCAGTGCGTGGGCCATGATTTCTACAGCAAGGAGTTCATGCCCGGCAAAGCGGTGGAGGCAGACAGCTCGTTTGTCAGCGTTTCCTAGCGCAAGAAGGGAAGGTAGGCGATCTTTTCTTGTATGCTTATGGAAGCGAAGGATGGAGGAACGGACAGGTTCTGCAATGAGGAGCGGAGGGCCTGGATGCTCATCTGTGAGTATTGCAGGGCACGAGAGTTTATCTTCGAGGCGATCTGATGTGAGGATTTGATAGGCCCAGTCTCTATATTCCATAAATTAAGGAGGATTAACATTTAAGCTAATCCTCCTCTTATTTTAATAGAATCGCTTATTCAACGGAAAGAACGAAATAAGCGGGGAATGCGAAATTATTGTTTGAACGAGGTGTTACCAGCACAGTTACTTTTTTACCTACAAATTCTTGCAGGTTGATATGGGTGCTGTAAAGGTAAGCTTTGGTGAGGTCTTTGTCTTTTAAGACATAGTCGCCGGGTTTTCGTTTAACAGGAGATGCGTAGGGTTCTACAATCCCTATCAGAACGGCTCCTGCTTGACGCTGCTCGTCGTAGAACTCGTCTTGCGAGCGATCGTCATTGCGAGTAGACCATGTCAGGTAAAGAGACTCTTCAACAGGTTCCCACAATTTCATGCGGTCTGTCGGGTTCATTGTGATGTGAGAGCTATCAGTAGAAAATGCTTCTTCCGAAGAGATTTTTCCTTCAGCTTTTTCTTCTAAATATGAAATTCTGCGTTGTGTATATTCTTCTTGAAGCACATTAAAGCCTTCTTTGGCTTTATCGCAAAGGTCAGGAAACTCTGTAAACTCGTTCATGACGGTTTGATAATTGTGCTTGATGCGATCGATGTCCATTTCTCGGAAGGATTTTTTCATTTCAGCTTGTGTTAAAAGTGTTGCTGCATCAAGAAGCTGCTCAGCAGTAGAGCGGCGTTTATCAAGCTGCGCTTTCACTTCAGGTCCGCCAATAGAGTCGATGTATTCTTTTGCGACGTAAAAACGAGTTCCTGGAGGAGGAGAAATTTCATACCATTTATTGTTGAGAGAACTGAGTGTTCCTTTAATATGATCGCCGCTATTGAGATGACCGATTACAGGAGCATCAAGAGATGGCTCTAAACGGACGTTGACACGGTTTCCTTCAACAATTCCATCAAGAACGAAACTGCGAAAAACATACGCTTTGCTTCCAGCAGGAGGTTCAACTGAGTAAAAATCTCCTTTTTCACCAACGATCACGAGAAGGTCTTGGCGGTTCAGTTCTTTGACAACGCGTCCTTCTAAATCAGCAGTTGCTCTGAGACGAACTTTTCTCCCTTTGATTTTTCCTGTGAAGGGGGTAAACGGTCTCTCAATGACGGCGACCGCAGGCGTATGTTCAACAACTGGTTGAACAAAGAAAGGCTCTGGGATTGCAGATGATGTAATTTCAACGGGTTCAATGGCAGAAGGGGCTAAAGCCGAAATCTCACCTGACGCATCGCCATAAGCGATGGAAAGACAGCAAATTCCGAAAAGCAGTGGCGCCGTATAACGTTTAGACATGTGGAAAATCCTCCTAAATCTATAAGAATGTAGTTGATCGTCATTCTAAGAGATTAAGGTTTTTTAACTCCACAGAAAATACGGCCCGCTGTCAAAAATATAGGGTTTGGGCTTTAGCGAAAGTTCCCGCGGCTGAGCGATCGCAAATAGGTCAATATTTTTTAATATGGACTTATTTGCGATCGCTCAGCCGCGGGACTTTGGCAAAGTCCAAACCCTATATTTTTGACAGCGGGTCGTATAGATTTAACTTTTAAGTACTGCTTGGATGTGTTCGCAGTTTTTAGTGCCGCACGTGCAACCAAGTGGGTCGCCTAGAAACACATTATAATGTTCTTTGCTATCAAGTGGATTAGTAACTGAATAAAGTTTGTCGTTTTCTTGTTTAATATCCCATGTTCGGAATTTTAAATCTTCTTCAGTTACGACTTCTTCAATTGCTGCAGGTGTCTCTTGAGGACCTAAAACGGCCCGCATGATTTGGCAGTGAGGGCAATTGCAATTAGGCTCGGGTTGTTGGATTGTGGAAAGATCTTCCGGAAGAAGTCCTTTTGTCATCTCAGCAATGCGATCCAGCATTTCTGTCGGAAGCGCAGGGCTTTCTTTTTGTTCATCATTGTGCTGAATCATCGAAGTGAGGCCTTCTAAGTTTGGGAATGTAAAAGGGAATGGAATTGCAGCGGTCATGAGGCCGCCTTGTTTGTTTTTACTTTCATCTTCGACAACTTGCGCATGAGATTCAAAGACCTTTTCAATGATAGTACGCTCTAGATTAGGGATGCCAATTTTCGATCCTGTTATAAGCTCGATGACGAGAACATGGCCGAAGGGTTGCGACTCGACATGAATAGAAACGATATTTTTCCAAGACGTAGAGATATAAGGTGGGATGCTTAAGATTTTATCGGTGATTTTCATAGAATGCTCCTCGTTTGGTATTTTTCATTATAGCCAACAGGTAAAAGAGACGCAAGAAAATTAGCAATCACGTATCGCAAGTGCTGGGTTTTTATCTTAAAATACTTGTATTTAATAATTTATAAAAAATGATTGTCAATGGTTCTTCTATTCGATATTCTGCGATTAAAATTCTAACTTTAATAAGGAACCGCATGTCACGAAAGTCTTTTGTCATCGATACCAACGTTCTTCTCCACGACCCAGAGGCTATCAAACGTTTTAAGGGCAATGATGTCATCATTCCGCTCGTTGTCTTAGAAGAGCTTGATACGATGAAGCGGCTCTCCGATGAAATCGGTAAAAACGCCCGCCATGTGATGCGGTATGTCGACTCGCTTAAAAATACGGGCAAGGGCGATTTAAGCGCGGGAGTTCCAATTGAAGAAGGGATCATAGTTAAAATTCATGTGGAACTCAAACCCCCGGAGAAAAAGACATTTCCTCTTCCACTAGACAGAGCGACGAACAAAATTCTTCTCACGGCTTTTATTTTGAAAGAACAGGGAGAAGATGTTGTTTTAGTCTCAAAAGATTTTGTCACGCGTGTCAAAGCCGAGGCGATTGGACTGCAAGCAGAAGATTATGAAAACCTCAAATTTTCTTATGACAAAATGTATCGTGGGTATAGAAAAGTCGAAGTCCCTAAAAGAGAAGTCGATCTATTCTTTAAAGATGGATCTGTTTCTGTCGAGGCAAAGGACTTTTCCCCTAATGAATATTGTGTGATGACATCTCCGGAGCAGTCGTCGGCCGTTTGTAAGTTCAATCCGGAATCCAAAAAACTTGAGCCTTTGATCAAACTCTCAAGGGATATTTGGGGAATCCATCCTTTGAACGTAGAACAAAAATGCGCACTGGATCTGCTGCTTCGCGATGATATTAAGCTTGTGACTCTCATCGGCCCTGCAGGAACGGGGAAGACGCTCCTTGCGCTTGCAGCAGGCCTTAAGAAGGTGTTTGATGACAATGTCTACACAAAGATTTTAGTCAGCCGTCCGATTATTCCTTTGGGTAAAGATATCGGGTATCTGCCGGGGACCAAAGAAGAGAAGCTGTATCATTGGATGCAGCCTATCTATGATAACTTAGAATTTCTTTGCTCTTCAACAACAGGCTCTGCCAATGGCCCTGATGCCCAGCAATGGATTATAGAGAGTAAAAAGCTGGAAATGGAGGCTGTAACTTATATTCGCGGCCGCTCGCTGCCGAAGATGTACATTATTATTGATGAAGCGCAAAACTTAACACCTCATGAGGTTAAAACAATTATTTCCCGCGCAGGCAAGGGAACAAAAGTTGTTTTAACAGGAGACCCTACTCAAATTGACAACCCCTACCTTGATAAAGATTCTAATGCGCTGACGTATGTTGTAGGAAAGATGAGAGATTATCCTACCTACGGGCATATTTTCCTGGATCGAACAGAAAGATCGGAGCTTGCTGCCATTGCCGCGGAAGTTTTATAGGGTTTATCATCCTAAGAAGCTGCCCCTTAAAGATCTTGAATGGGATGCCTTTCAAGATCTTCTCTGGAAGGCGCACGGAGAGCTCGGACGCTGGGATCAAGCCTTAAGAGAATCATCTCGTGTGCGAAAAAAAAAGCAGCCGCTGACGCTTGCTCTTTTTTGCAAGCTGCATCGCAAAATCCTTCTAGAAGCAAAGAACATAAAAGAGGCTGGAAAATTTCGCACACGGCAGAATTGGATTGGGCCCGAGGGTTGCAGCTGTGAAGAGGGATATTTTTTTCCTCCGAATTTCAAACAAGTTCCTAGATACATGCAAAATCTAAAGCAATACATCAATTCTAAGGAAAAAGATCCTCTTGTTCAGCTGGCGATTTTTTTTGCCCAGCTTTTGATCATCCATCCATTCATGGATGGAAATGGCCGGCTTGCGCGTTTGCTCATTCCGATCATATTGCATAAAAAAGAGGTTCTCTCTAGCCCCATCTTTGAAATGGACGGGTATTTCAAGAAAAATAGAGGAAAATACTTTGAAAAACTCTTTCAAATCTCTTCGAAGAATGATTGGGAGGGGTGGATTCGTTTTTTTCTTGAGGGGATTATTGAGAAAAGATGAGCTCAATGAAGACATTGAGCTCATAATAGCAAGCTATCAACCGCAGGTTCCGCAACCTTTTTTACTCATTTTTTTCTTTTTTGTGGTTGTTTTTTTTGTTTTCTTAACCGCTTTCTTTTTTGCTTTTTTTGCCATGTAATTTTCCTTTTTTTCTAAATGTGTCATCAGATGACGTATCCTAGACTATCATAACGCATAATACGATTGAATTTTTTATTCAATAAGTGAATGATTTTATGGATGGAAAATCAAACATTTTGGCAAAAGCCTAGGCTTCATGAAGATGCTAATACCCATAGAAAAGTGAGTTGGCTCGAACTTTTTTTCGATTTAGTTTTCGTGGTTGTGATTTCTGAACTTGTCCATCTTTTGTCGCAAGATCTGTCGTTTACAACAATTGGAAATTACGTGTTCTTATTTATGCCTGCCTGGTGGGTTTGGATTGGTGCCACTTATTATAATGATCGATTCGAAACAGAAGGGCTTGAAAGCCGTGTTTTTACTTTCTTACTAATGATCCCCGTTGCGGGTCTGGCTATCTTTGCTCATCATGTTCCTAGTGATGCAGCTTGGGGATATGGAATGAGTTATCTCCTCGCAAGAGCATGTATTATGTGGCTATGGGCAAGAGCTTCCATCCATGAAAAAAGGTTCAGACCTGTAGGAAACTTGTTAATGACCGGCTATAGCCTTGGGATTATTTTGTTTCTCTGGGGTCTTTTTCAAGAAGATGTCACAAGAATTGTGTTATGGAGCCTAGCTCTCTTATGCGACTTATGCACGCCGCTCTGTACGCTTAAAAGGCAGTCAAAATTGCCGTTATTTAACTTATCCAAGCTTCCGGAGCGGCTCGGGCTGTTTGTTTTAATTGTGCTTGGAGAAACATTGGTTGGCGTGATCCGAGGCGTTGCAAGGCATCACCATTTGCACTTTAGGGTTTTTTCAGAAGGGATTTTGGGCGTTGCAATCAGTTTTGCGCTATGGTGGATTTATTTTGATTATATTGCCCGCAGAGTGCCCAAAGCGGATCATAAATCGACCTTTCTCTGGAGCTATCTCCACCTTGTCGTCGTCATGAGCATTGGAGCTGTGGGCGCCTCTCTTTTGCATGTTCTGACTTCAAAACACCATATTCCGTCAGATCCTGCTAGGGTCCTTCTGACGAGCGCACTTGCTATGACTTTGCTTTTTATCGGCCTCATCGAAATGATTTTAAAAAGAGATGAAAACGAGCCGACCAAATTAAAAGTCAGCACGTCCTTGAAATTTGCCTCGGCATTCTTGCTCATCGTCTTGGGATTATTCGGCCATGAGCTGCATGCTTTTATGCTGCTTGCCGGCACTTTGCTTGTCATGCTTCCGCCTTTAGGATATGGCTTAGTGGTATGGTTTCAGGCAAAACCCAAAGAATTAGCGTGATTTTTTAGAAAAACAGGCCACGGGCCGGAGCCCGTGGCTTCCGCATAGAACCAACCATGCGGGACTAAAAAAGAGTTTATCCATGTTAGGTTTTTTTGTCTTGTTAAACGGTAACTTCCTTGATTTTGCAGCGTTTTCAAGGTAGAATGCTCTCCCCATGATACAATTTGACGACGTAGAGCTTTCTTTCTCAGGACATTCTATTTTTAAAGATGTCTCTTTTTCCTTGCAAAAAGGGGAAAGGTGCAGTTTTGTCGGGCGGAATGGCTCCGGTAAATCGACCCTTTTTAAGCTTATTGCAGGGGAGTTTGAGCCGGATAGGGGCGCTATCTCGATTTCAAAAAATTACCGTATAGGCTACCTCAATCAACACATTCGATTTACTGAGCCCACTGTGCTCCAAGAGGCGGCTTTGGGGCTGCCAGAGCATGAACGAGAAGAGCTTTACCGTGCGGAAAAAATTCTTTTTGGCCTAGGGTTCACCGAGGAGGATCTGGATAGATCGCCCAGTGAGTTTTCAGGGGGATATCATCTCCGCCTTCACTTGGCAAAGGTTCTCGTTTCAGAACCTGATTGTTTGCTTTTGGATGAGCCGACCAACTATTTGGACATCCTTTCAATCCGCTGGCTGACGAATTTTTTGAAAAGATGGCCCGGTGAATTCATCTTGATTTCCCATGACCGGGATTTTCTGGACAACGTCTCGACCCATACCATGGGAATCCATCGAGAGAAAGTCAAAAAAATTAAAGGATCAACCCTCGATTTTTTTTCACTGATTCTTCAAGAAGAAGAACTGCATGAAAAATCCCGTATAAAATCGGAAAAAAAACGGGCCCACATGCAAAATTATATTGAGCGGTTCGGCGCCAAAGCTTCCAAAGCATCACAGGCCCAATCCAGAGTCAAAATGCTTCAAAGAGTGCCTGTTTTGGATCAATTAAATCAGATTTCTGAGCTCTCATTTATATTTCAAGAAGCTCCTTTTCCAGGAAGGAAGATGCTAGAGGCAAAAGAAATCGAGTTTTCTTATTCACAAGAGCCTCTCATCGAAAATGTCTCTCTTGAAATCGAAAAAGGAGAGCGCATCGCAATCATTGGAAAAAACGGCCGCGGAAAGTCGACCCTTCTTAGGCTGCTCGGTGGAGATTTAGAGCCTCTAAAAGGGGATGTTGAGTATTCGGATAATACACGCCTGGGTTACTTCGGGCAGACTCATATCGACAGGCTTGATACCAAACATACGATTGCAGAAGAAATCGGACTTGCAAATCATAATTTGAATTTCACAGAGGTTAAAGGCATCGCTGGTGCCATGATGTTTAGCGGAGCTCTTTCCGATAAAAAAATTGGGGTTCTATCGGGCGGAGAAAAAAGCCGCGTGCTCTTGGGGAAAATTGTCGCAAAACCGTGCAATCTGCTTTTATTGGACGAGCCAACGCACCATCTTGATATTGAATCGATTGAAGCGCTGATTGATGCTTTAGAGGATTTTTCAGGTTCTGTCGTCATGGTGACACACAGCGAACTGATCTTGCGCAGACTTAATCTAGACAAGATAATCCACTGCGAAGAGGCCAAGCAAACGCTTTTTCTAGGCACCTATGACGAGTTTTTAGACAAAGGTGGATGGGATGAGAAAAAGCCGTCCATTAAAAAAGTAGAGCCTTCTCCTCGTAAAGAGCCTAATGCTTCAAAAGAGGTCCAAAAAGAAATCAAGGCGTGTGAGAAAAAAATTGCTGAACTTGAAGCTGAGAAGAAAAAGAAAGAAGCGCTTGTTGAGGCAGGAGATTTATCACCTGAGCTTTTAAAAACCCTTGCTGCTATTCAGCAAGAAATCGAAGAGCTCGAAAATAGACTCCTTTCTCTGTATCAAGAACCTAGTCAATAGGCTTTGGGATGACCGGAACAAACGTCGAAAGGTCGGGCTTTTTAAACTGATCATTGAATTGATCATCAGGGCACGGAGGCCATACCTCATTTCTTCCAAACATGAAAAGCTCTCCACGCAAAATGAGATCGGATCCTTTTTTCCACAGTTCGGCATCATACATTTTGCCATCGCGAGGATCGACGACATATCCCGCAAATCTTCCACCGCCTTCATAACCTGCTCCTAAAACAAAGTCCAGGCCGCTGTAGTAGGGGTTGCCGACAATACCCGGAGCTCTTCCTTTAGGGGCATAGATCGAGTCATCAATCTCACCCTTATCGTTGTAGCTGCCAATGATTCTTCCGTAATATTTTCCATTGTAAGCGTAGATGGCAACGATCGAACTGGGCTTCTTCGTTTTTTCATCGATGGTTTGCCAAAATCCTCCGATGTCACGGGCCATCAAAGCCGAACAAACAAGCAAAAGAAAGCTCAAGATGTAGATAGGGCGCATAAATTGCATCTTATGAATTGCATAACGCTTTGTAAACTCTTTTGTTTCTTCAAAAGAGTTTATTCAGTACAATTCTTCCGAAAAATGGAGGATATTTCTTATGGCAGAAATTTCAGGACTAGGCGAGAGCTCAACTATCGATCGTTATGATGCAACTGTTGAAACAGAATCTAAAAAAGTGGAGGCTGCACAGCAAGAAACACAGCCGCAAGCTCTACCGGGTGAGAGTGAAAAAAAACTAAAGGCAAGTGAAGATATGCATCGAGCGCTTGCACCGAACTTAAGGAATTTAGATCGCGAGCAAGAGATCCAAATTCAATTAACTACAGCTCTATTTCCGCAGACACGGTTTTCCCTATTTAGCGAATTATTGAAAATCAAGCTGAAAGAATTTGAGAAGCAAGGAGGGTCAGTCTCAGAGTTAGCCCAAGAAATGCATGTTTTTATCGAGAAAAAAACACCTTTAACAGAAGCATTTACTGAAGAGCTAAAACAAGAAATCTGCAAGATTTATGCGGGACTAGTTGATACTGCATTTTTAGGTCATAAGCTGTCTGAGACTATACCCTATCAGTCCTTCTTTTTACAGTTGTTTGAACTGGAGAAAGAAACTGGATTCGAGGTAAGTGGGAAGATGCTCCTTATGCAGGAGTGCATAGTCTTAAAAAACATTTGCTTAAAGAAAGCCAATGGGATCATACTTCATGTTGATCTATTAGGTGTGAGAAAGTTTTATTCGGAGACTGTCTTTCCTACTATGCTGAAAATTCTCCCCTACATGGAAAAGGGTGGAGAGCAGGAAGATCTCCAAATGTCACTAAAGTTCATTATCTCAATGATGCATATTGATTTGTTAGCTGATAAAGAACTCCCAACAATAGATCAAAGCATCGATCCTCTCATCCACTTCTTGCCTTATATAGTAAAATATTCTTCTCTGGAAAAAATCGAAGAGTATTTTAATATACGGTATAAAGATCTGTCTGAGATAGATAAAGCTTATTTATGGATTGATCTTAACTGCCAAGCAGCAGAAATTCTAGCTTCGATCGATCCAAATAAGAGCCATGAATATCTGGAGAAAGCCCAAAAAGAAAAAGATTCGAAACTGTGGGCCTATCCTTTTTCAACCAAGCGCTCTACCATACTTGCAAAAGCAAATGAGGCAGCTGCTCGCATAGAAGCAGCCCATTTGAAATGCAAGGAAAGCGACGCTCTTAAAGCTTCTTAAAAAAAAGGGCCGGAAAATCCGGCCCCTTTTTAATCTAATCCGTCAGCATCTTCAAAAACGGCATGTTGACATAGTACACATCTCTTCCGATTTTTTGTCCTTGAAGAACGCCGATTCTTTCAAGTTCTTTGAGATAGGTCGAGGCGGTTTGTCTTTTAGCAATACCGGTTTCATCGAGGAATTTGATTTTACAATAAGGAGATCTAAAGATTAACTCTATTAGGTCTTTGGAATAGATTCGTGGAAGCTTTGTGCGTACGATTTCGGCTGTTTGATTTGTTAATCGATGTATACTTAGAATTTTTTCTCTCGTCGCAATTGCAGTTTGTTCAATGCCATGCAAGATAAACAGAATCCAGCTTTCCCAAGCCGCTGTCTCGGTGATTTGCCGCAAACCATTGTAGTAAGCTGTTTTGTTGTCTATGATGTAACGTGATAAGTAGAGCACCGGAATATCTAGCAGTTGTTTTTCAATCAAAAACAGAATATTTAAGATTCTGCCGGTACGACCATTTCCATCAGAAAATGGGTGTATTGCTTCAAATTGATAATGAATGATGCTCATTTTGATAAGTGGATCCGTAGAGTCATCGGAATAGATAAATTTTTCGAGGTTAGCCAATTTTTTTCGTATGACTTCTTCTCCTTCGGGCGGGGTGTATTTTACTTCGCCTAGAGGATTAACGAGTTTAGTTCCTGGAAGAGTACGCAAACCTTGACTTGTGTTTCTAACAATCTGTGCTAGTTCTATAAATAGAGGGGTCGTGAGTAATCGTTTTTCTTGTTTAATGGCATTATACCCGTACCAAAGCGCATCTTTATAAAAGAGAACTTCTTTTGTCTGTGGCTGAATAGTCGTATCTCCATCTACAAATGCACGATAGAGTTCGTCATTTGTTGTAACGATGTTTTCAATTTCAGATGATAATTTTGCTTCAGAAAGACCCAGCGCTTGAATAAGGACTGCTTGATTAGGAATGAGGTGTCCGGATACTTTCAGCTCAGCTATCGCCTTATTAGCTTTGATGGCCTTTTTTAAAATAGCTGTTGTTTCAACATCCTTAAAGGGTGGTAATTCTGGTAGGTTGTTATAGGGAACAGTCCGATCGTAGCTCATAGCCGTTTACCTCATCATGTCGACCCAATCGACATATTCCTACAATATGTCGAAAAACCAGAAAAAAATCGACATATTTTATTCTTTAATCATGTAAGCGGCTTTTAACAAGCCACTTACAAAAAAAAGCCTTAGAAGCAAATCCCGTAAGAGATCACAACTGCTGGAAAAGTTCCCCAGCTTTGTTTCTTATGCGCTTTATTGAGGTCTAGGAAGACAGGTTCGATCTGGGCTTGAAAAAACCGCACATCATTGTCATCGTTTGTATACTGCTTTCCTATGACGAACTGAGGGGAGAGATAAGACTGGCATCTTTTACGCGAGAAAACTTCAGTGAAACTAACGCCGCCACCCATATAAAACTGGGATGCAAGCTTAGGTTTGAAGTAATAAAGATAATCAATGTTTTCTTTCAGCACACTAAAGCCGCGCCCAAAACTAACACCTTGGATAGAGATATCAGTTCCATGGTGGCCATTTTGGAAACGTCCGCCGATTCCAAAAAGAGGCATTGGAATAGGAAAAGGGCCGAGTCCCAAGCTGACATAAGCTTTATTGCTTATAACAGCTGGAGTTTCGTCATACGTTTCTGGGATCGCATCTGCAAAAATAAGCGATGTTGATAGAAGTCCAAAAGCTAAGATTTTTCTCATTTTAGTCTCAAATGGTAAATAGTTCTCATCGAGACTAGTTTTTGCCTAAATAAAAAAGAACTAAAATAAAAATGAGCTAATTGTTAATCTTTGAAGATTAGAAAATTTGTTTCTTTTATCCTCTGGTAAGGAGATTTTTTATGAAAAAATGGATTTACTCTATCGCTATGCTGGCAATGCCATGCATCTTTGCTGAAGTCATCTCAATCAGCTCGATCAAAGAATTGGAGCCACATACCTTGCAAATAGATCAAATGCTTGTGGTGTTTGACATTGATGATACCTTGACGATTTTAAATGACCCTGCGTTTCATCGGCCGAACTTCAAAATCCACCATGCTCAAACATTTAACGAAATTATGACTGATTTAAACGGCGAGGAAAAGCTTTTAGCTTTCACCATGCCGCTTTTGACAACTCCTTCAGATCTGATTGAAGAGGAAACACCGCAATTCATATCAGAACTGCAAACAAGAGGCATTAAAACAATTGCTCTAACAGCAGCTGCAGGTGGTGAAATAGAAGGAATGTCTATTGAAGATCGAAGAATCAATGAACTCTCTCGCGTAGGGATTGATTTTTCGCGCTCATTTTCAGATGTTTCAGAAATTGTTTTTTCAGGCTTTAACACGCCTATTTTCGGCATGGTCCCATTTTTCAAAAATGGAGTTATTTTAACCAACGAAAACGATAAAGGTGTTGTACTGATCGAGTTTCTAAAAAATATCACGTGGAAGCCCGAGCTCATTCTTTTTGTCGATGACAGGGCAGAGCACGTTTATGCAGTAAAAAAAGCCCTCGCAGTTTCTTACCCAGACATAAAGTTTAAAGGATTTCATTTCCAAACAGAGAAGGCACCCTACCAGAATGTGCATACCGAACACTTTAGCAAAAAATGGACCGAGCTAGCCCAGCTAGCACAAGAGATTACTGCGAAAAAAAAGCGTTTTTAAGAGCTGTTATAGCTACATCTAGCGATTCCCGTGCTTTCAGTGATGCTTTTGCACCATCGCCTGCAAGGTGACCGATGTCTTTCTGGCAGTAAACGCGGGTAGGCACATCTGAAGCGCTCAATCGATCAGCGTATTGTTGGCCTGCATCATGAAGATCATCCTTCTCAGCAAGGATGACGAGCGCTGATGGCAAATCGCTTAAATCACTTGCGACCAAAGGTGATACATAAGGATTATGTGAATCGTTAGGATCTGATAGGTATTGATAGGCTTGCCATCGTAAAGTATCAAGAGCATCATTTTGCCGCGTGATGGAACCCTTGCACGTTAAATCAGGAGCTGGATTGATGAGTACTTGTAAAGCGATTTCAGGGCCTGACCTATCCCGTGCCAAAAGGCAAAGGGCAGCTGCCATATTGCCGCCTGAGCTATCGCCTGCGACTGCAATTCTTTTTGCATCTGCAGAGTATTTACTTGCATGCTCAGTGATCCAAAGCAAGGCGTCATAACATTGTTCTAATGGTAGAGGGAATTTTCCTTCCGGAGCATTTAAATAGCCCACAGAGACAACAATGGCTTGAGTTTCAGAGCATAAATAGCGGGCTAAGTTGTCATGCGTATCGAGATTCCCTGCCACCCACGCTCCTCCATGAATAAATAAAATAACAGGAAACAGTTCCCCTTTAGCGGGCGTGTAAATGCGGATTGGAGTTGTCCTGGTATCTTGGCTTATCGTTAGATCGGCCACCGAACCGACAGGCGGCACTGGTGCTTCAATTTCCGTGATCCGCTGATTGATTTTCTCCCGTATGACCTCTGGACTCATATCCCACCAGGACAACGGCGCAGCATGTCCGTATTGAATAAACAAAATAGCTCCCAAGATAGCAAACGATTTCATCATGGAATCATATTATCTTAGCTTCATTTTTGAGGCAAACTATCTAAAAAAGCCCCAGGAGTTGTAAGACGATTCTATAGTAAAAGGTTTTCTATTAGACTTGATGACTTCTTAATCTTACTATAACCTTAACTGGCTTGCGAATATTCTTATCATACCCCATAATATCCTCTAATTTTGATTCATAAATAAGGAATAAATTATGTTAAGAGCTCTCAACCCTTTATCCGCAGATTTCTCAAGGGCACTTCCTCTAGATTTTAAAATCATTGTCAAGACCGGTGCGTCTTTCGGGATGCAAATACTCGTTCAAAAAATCTTGAACTATGCTGGCACAGCTCAGGAAAATAATGCTAAACCAGAAACAGTACAATTCGTTAACGATAGAGTTCGTTGGATTCCAAAGCCTAATATAGTTAATCTGGGCACCATTGTATCGGTTGCTCTACTTCGCTTTTATAATTTCCCTTCGCTCAGCTCTGCAGCAGCCACCATTGGGATGTTAGCAGGCGCTGAAGAACTCGTTTTTTCTGGGATCACTTGGCTGGAAGCTCAACTAATGGATGCACCTGAGGAAAAAGCATTATACAAGGAAATCAAAACACTCATTCAGCAGAGACTTTCTCATCTTCGCATTTCAGTATTTGCCGGAATGGCATTTTTGGCCCTTCGAACTGCTGGCTCTGTAGCAGGCCAAAACCCTTTGATTACTCTAGGAACCAGTGGAATGATTGCCTCAACAGTTGCAACAGTCGGGCTTTTTGTTCTCACAGTAATTGAGGTAAAGGCATGTGAAAAGTTTGAGAAAGAAGATCCAAAGACCCGCCCACTGATCCTCAAGAGTGTGACGCAAGGGGCTTCTTTGGGCCTTACTGCTTTGGTTGCAGGGGCTGTTGGGTTTATTCTAAAACATAGAGGACACTCTTTTCAGGGATCGCTTGCTCATTGGGCAGCTCTGCTCTTGACCACTGGCGCAGCTAGCTTGTTCGTAAGTACAAAATTACGTCTCGCATTTGAAAGGGCTGATAAAACTGAATGGACTGAACTTGTTAAGGACCATTTATTGACTTTTGTAAAAGCTATGGAAGCACTCATTTTAGCGGTGCCTGGAGTTCTCATTGCAAACAAAGCACTCCAAAACCTTGGATCAGTTTATTTCTTAAGCGCACGTTCTCTTAAAATAGCCTTTTCTATTTTGGCTATAGGATCTATCGGAGGAGCAGCCTATCTAGCAGTAGAGATATTGAAAGAAGAACTTCAAACTTCCAAGGGAAAGACCGAACAAGATAACGTAAAATTACAAAACCTCAAACAACTGGCTAATGCCAGATTCAAATGGTTTCAAGTAATTCATAGCCTTATGCTTGGATCTACAGCAGTATGGACTACCGGACATTTGCTTGGCGTCGCCCGTTTAAATTTTTGGAGCAGCCGTAATACTGCCGTGCTAGTGATTGTAGACGCCATTTTAGTCTACAAAACATCTGAAGAAATCAAAAAGAGCTTGGAGGACGTTACGTTTGCTGAAGTCAAACCTAATCAAGTGAAAGCGGATGCTGTTGACGATACAGAAAAGAATTAATTCTGTTTTCGTGCTTTTTTAGATGGTTCATGCTTGCTCCGAAAAAAGAAATCGGAGCAATGGATCTTATTTCCACAGGGAGAATTTTCTAGTTAGTTCAGAGACTTTATCCCAGTTTCCGAATAGAACGATTCCATAATAAATCAGATCGACTTCCTTAGTCTGCTTTGTCCTCTCTAACTGTTCTACATAGGTTCCACTTGTCATAGTATCGGTAAAATCTACGCATTTAATTCCAGCTTGATCAGCTGCCAATTTGAGCGCTCTGATTTTATTCGAATTTGCTTTTAGGATCATGAATGGCATTTCCGATATATGTGGATGATTTCCTCCATCAGCATCGATGTATTGAGTCAGGACATTAACCGCTAGCTCTCACCTGAGATATCTAAGAGATACAGGTCTTTTAGTGCAAAAGGGGAGTGGGAATGCTACATTTTATGTTCCAACTACCAAATTGTTAGCTCAGGGCATAAGCACCGAAGCTCCGGGCATAAGCACCGAAGCTCCGGGCATAACAGTCTTGGTACCAGGAATACCTGAAGGCTTTCCAGCCTTGCCTGAGGGGTTAGTTCGGGAATTACAAGGAATTGGGAAAAGGACCTCAGTTAAAAAAATACGAGAGATTATTGCACAATTATGCTCGTTTGGTCCTCTACAACTTCCAGAACTGGTGAAAATTCTTCAGCGAGATTCCGACCATCTTCGAAAACGATATCTTGCAAAAATGATCAATGAAAAAGAACTAGAATATTTATTTCCCGAGAGCCCAAATCACCCTGGGCAGGCATATAGGACTAAAAACAAACGAATTTAACCTTGTGCTCAGTACCTTCAAAAATAGACTTTCACGGAAGGAAAAAATCCTGCATAATAAATACTTTGCAATTGAAAATAGGTTCTTATGAACTCTCTTAGGAGCGTATTTAAATTGTAGAGTAGATGAAAAAAATTAACCACGAGGAGCACGTATTTACTCTGCCGGAAAAAACAGAGTGTCAGCGTGTAAATTTTATGAAAAAATACATTATCGCGTTTTTATTTTTATTTCAGTTGTCAGTGTTTGCAGAGGACGATTACTTTGCGAAAGTAGATGAGTCCGCTACCTATCTTGCTGAAAGACTGGGCAAAGAACCCAAGCTGCTGATTGTTTTAACAGCAGGGATAAATGGTCCTTTGGATCAACTCGAAGACATAGTTGAAATTAGCTCCACAGAAATTCCATATTTCCCTGTTGCAAGGGTACCAGGACATGAAGGGAAGCTAATTTTTGGTAAACTAGATGGTGTGGAAATCGTTTTAATGAAAGGAAGGTATCATTTTTATGAGGGATTAACCGCTCAAGAAGTTGTCTTTCCTTATTTTGTTTTAAATAAACTTGGCGTTAAATCGGTGATCACGATGAATGCTGTTGGTGGCATTAGAAAAGATTTAGAGGTCGGGGATATCATGCTTGTAAAAGATCATATCAATCTTCTAGGAGACAACCCTTTAAAAGGGATTGCAATACGTAGATCCTATGATCAATTTACAGATATGACAGAGGCTTACGATAGAGAATATCAAGGTTTTGCAAGGGGGCTAGCAAGCGACAGCCAAACTATTGTTAAAGAAGGTGTATACCTTGCTGTTTCAGGGCCAAATTATGAGACAAAAGCAGAAATTGGCATGATGAGAACAATGGGAGCAGATTTTGTTGGAATGTCGACTGTTTTTGAAGTCATAGCATGCAAATTTTTGGGGATGAGAGTTCTGGCGTTTTCTCTTATCACAAATCCAGCGGCAGATCGCCATCAGGGAGGGATGTCCCATGAAGAGGTTAGAGAAGCTTTGGAGAATATGAGTCCAAGAGTATCTGGGTTCGTAACTGGTTGTGCGAAAAGAATCATCGCACAGTAACTTTGAAGAACTCCTCCATCAATGGAGGAGTTCTTCAACTATTCAGTATGGAGAAATGCTTCCGTATTTTCATTGGTGAAATTTTCGCATTCCCTTAGAACGTTTTTAATATGCCTATCAAAATCGGACTCGAATAGATGGTCTTGAATAATTCGGTATTTTTCAAATTCACTTTCAGCAAACGCTTTTGCAACTTCTGTGCTGACCTTTCCTGGATGATCTAGAATGTCTCTCTCGTTAAACTGGAGAAACGCGTTTAGTTTTTCAGACCAATCTTTCATTGTCATCGGCATATTGCGTTTGGCCCTATCTTCAGCATAATCAAGATACATTGTGATAAAACGATCTAGAGATTTTAGTTCCTGCTCAGTGAGGTAGTTTTTTGCAATGATGACATCCGGTTTTAGGATTTTTCCATGAGGGGCATTTTTCCAAGTTGTTAACCCCATCCTATCTTTTGTGCTGTCAGCTCGTTTAATAATAATCTCCGCAGCAGTATGTCCATGAATTGCAAAATGAAGCTTATTTTGGACAGTGGCAAAAAATGTTTGGGTGATTTCAGCTTTTGGATTGTAATCCATTGAGGTGGCATAGATATCTGTGATTTTTTGGTAGAACCTTCTTTCGCTTGCTCGAATTTCTCGAATTTCTTCCAACAAGTTGTCAAAATAAGCTTTATTGAAAAAAGAACCATTTTTTAGTCTTTCTTTATCAAGAAGATAACCACGAATAGCAAAGTCGCTGAGCACATTAGCAGCCCATTGCCTGAATTGGATAGCACGATCTGAATTGACTCGGAATCCGACTGCAATAATGGCTTCAAGGCTATAAAATTCAATGTCTCTGGAAACCTCTCGATTTCCTTCTTTTTGAACTATTCGGAAATTCCGAATAGTTGCCGTTTTTGAGAGCTCTTTTTGTCTATAGAGATTGTCTAAATGTTCATTAATCGTAGGGACCGAGACGTCAAATAAAACCCCCATCAATTTTTGGGTTAACCAGACGGATTCGCCAGCAACTTGTACCTCGATGGTATTTTTTCCAGCTTGGCCAGTAAAGATTAGGAATTCAGCCGTACTATTGCGGATGGTGGCTTTTTTCTCTTCCTGCATGAGGTCCTCCTAAGATTTACCAGACCGGTATCCTATGAGCCAAGTGTAACGAAACGCAATTCTAAGATCTAGCGGTGTTTTAATCGTGACAGAGCACTAGCTCAGGAAAAATGTTTTTCCATTTTGATTGGAATGAAAATTTCTTCTATATTTTTTAAAAATTTAATAAGGATCATCGACCAATGAAAGTCAAAAAATTTTCTGGTATTTGCGTTTGGATAATAGCTAGTTTGTTGCCCGATTTTTGTGAAGCCACCTTTTCCACTCTGGAAGATGAATACACTCCTACCTATTGCTTGCAGCTTGAGGCTGCTTATGGAGAAGGGATGATGTCGGAGGGAGGCGTTAAAGGGATTGAACATATGTTCGATCAAATTCCGCTTGAAGGTAAAAAAGCGTTGGATATCGGGTGTGGTTTAGGCGGAGTTGTTTTTTACTTAGCTGAAAAATACAAGGTGGACGTGACAGGTCTTGAGGTGAATAAATGGATGGTGGCTGAATCAGAGAAACGTACGCCTGATTTTCTTAAAAACAGGGTGAATTTTCTACTGAGTACTAGTAACAATAAGTGGCCGATTTCTCAAGAGAGTTATGATCTGATCTATAGCAAAGGAGTGCTTACGCATCTTGAAGTAAAAGATGGAGTCTTTCAACAGTGCCATCGCCTTCTTAAAAATGAGGGGCTGCTGGTCATTACAGATTGGCTCAGCTCCGATCATAAAAAATGGGGCAAAAACATTGAGAAATTAGTTGAGTTAGAGCATCTGGCTCTTTTCCCCGAGACTGAAGCTGGATATATCGAACTTTTGGAGAAGAATGGATTTACGATTCTTTCCGTACGCGATGATAGCTATGTCTATCTTGGGTTTAATCAGAAAATTATAGAGCGGCTGCAAAATCCTGAGCAGCTTGGAAGATACGTAAATTGCTTTAATGAAAATGAATTAGAAGCGTCCATCGATGGATACAAATCTATTGCAAAAGCCATTGAAGAGGGAGAATTAAAGGTTTTACGTTTCGTGGCTCAAAAAAGAATCAACTGAAAGCCTCTTAAACACACACCCGGCTTTTATTGAGAGATGAGAAATGCTATATTATTTTGTGCATACAAGAAAAAAGGGAGCCTTCTGATGCAGACCACCATGCCGTCTACACAATATCCATTAAAAGATCTTCCTCCCGGTTTGTTTCTGGAAGAAGGAAGACTGTTATATAAATACCAGCATACGACTTACGAGCTCCGACCCTTTCCTCTTGAAGAAAAGCGAATTGAGGAAGTTTATGAGCTTTCAAAACAGGCTGGTTTTGACGACACTTTTGAAGATTGGAAACAACATCTTCGATTAGCAAGGTTTGCCTATGCCTTTATCGATACGGAAACTGATAGGCTCATTACAACAGGAATGGCCGTTGTTTTTGATAACAGGCTTGTCAGAATTATTGACATTCTCACGGATCATTCACACAGAAACAGGGGGCTTGCAAAAACACTCTTAGGGTATTTGTTATACCTGATTAGTCAGGACACGAACCTAGAATCTTTAGAGTTAGAAGCCTCAGCTCTTGGGAGCGGTCTTTATGAAAAGTTTTCCTTCAAGACTGATTACAAAATTATCTCCTATGTAAGACAGCCGAGCCCTGCAGCAAGCAAGAATGATGAGCATCAACACATCGTAGATGATGATGATCTTGCTGGGATCATTGAACTAGATAAAAAGGTATGTGGATTCTCCCGTGCTGACTTGATTCGTGATACTCAAAGGAGCCAGATTTTTGTTGATAAGGATCAACAAATCAAGGGCTTTTTATTTTGCTTGGAAGACAGCTGTGGCGTTCGAATAGGTCCTATGGTCCACACAACAGCAGATGGGGCTTGTAAGCTTCTGCGTGACTCCCTTCTGGTCATTAACAATAGAGACCCTTTGAAAAAAGTCTATATTCATGTACCTGATTTTCATCCTGAGGAAGTCCTGAGAACGTTAAAAGAGCTCGGTTTCACAAAAGACGACAATATTCAGACGAATCATATGTTTAGGGGTGTTAAGATTCCTCGGGATAGACAATGCTATTTTGCTATTTGGTCAACCAACTGGTCTTAAGATTCAGAACGATACCGATCCGGATAGTTAGAAATAATCCCATCTACCCCCATATCTAATAAAAGCTTCATCTCATCTGGCTCATTCACTGTATACACAAAGACTTTCAGTCCTCGCCTATGTGCATCGTCAATAAACGCTTTATTCAGTGTATATAGATACAAAATGACGTGCGTCGCTCCTATATCTTCAGCAAAAGAGGCATAATGAAAAGGAATCCCTTCCAAAAGAGCGCCCGTTTGAACTTCGGGAAGAAGTTGATGAAAGGCAAAAAGTTCATGGTGGTTAAAAGAAGAGACAAAGAAATCCTCAAAACTCCACCCTTTTTCTAGCACATATTTTCTTATAAGCTCTGCAACTGGCTTTGCCGTTAAAACACCTTTTAGCTCAACATTAATGATGCATCTCCTATCGATGAAATCGAACACCTCATTTAATGTGGGGATTTTCTCTCCTCCTTCCAACGTGCATTCTTTAAGTTCTCTAAGAGTCTTATCCGCAACAAAACCTTTTCCATCTGACACGCGGTCTATAGTCTCATCATGGATAACAACTAACTCGCCTGACTTAGCCAGATGAACGTCAAGCTCAACAGCGTCTACCCCGATTTCTAAAGCCTTAGCGAAAGAAGCTAATGTATTTTCTGGAGCAAGCCCACAGGCACCCCTATGCCCAATAATCATTGGACCTCCCTCTACTGTTTTACAAAACATAAGACAAAAAAAGAACACGAAACTCGCAAGCAACTTCATTGGAAAGACTTAATAATCTATTCATCGACTTCGATAGTCACAAGGGAATAAAAAGGATGTTTTAGACTTTCTCGCCCATGCAATCCTTCAAGCTCGATTAAACAGGCAATTTCCACCACTTTACCGCCAAGACGTTCAACGAGTGTAGCCGCAGCTCTGGCCGTTCCCCCCGTGGCTAAAAGATCGTCGACGATGAGGATTCGGTCGCCTTGATGGAGGCTATCGACCTCGATTTCAAACGAATTTTTTCCGTATTCTAATTCGTAATCAATTTTTTCGACTTTACGAGGGAGCTTTCCTGCTTTGCGCACCATTACAAAAGGCAAATTCATCTCATATGCAAGAGCCGTGCCAAAGATGAATCCTCTTGAATCAAGTCCTACGATCGCATCTAGATTGAAATTGGCATAGCGATCTGCAAAAGTCTTAGTGACTCGATGAAATGCTTCCGAATTCTTTAATAGCTCTGGGTAACATTTGAATTGAATGCCAGGTTTTGGAAAATCTGGGACCGTTTCAATATATTCTTCAATCCACAGATTAGACATTTCAGTGGCATTTAACTGAGTACCAAGAACAAAGCTTGCAAGAACTGAAAAAACTGTTTTTTTCATAAGGAACTCCTGATTTTTGAAAATAAGAATCTAGCTTAGTCCTAATTTTCTGGCTGCAGAAAAGTTGCTAATCCATTAAAAAGATATAGCCCAACTTAAACAAGGTTAAAATGATGAGGAATTTGTTATGGTTATGACGTTGCAGGAAGTTTCTGATCGCTTTGAAATCACAGACCTTTTGACCGCCTATTGTGTCGCAATTGACAAGAAGGATATAGATGCCTTGGATCGAATTTTTTCTCATGATGCCCGGATTGATTTTTCTAGTGCCGGAGGGCCTTGTTCGGATCTGAAGACGATTAAAAATTTTCTCAAAGAGAATTTAGGAGATTTGCCTCGTCAGCATTTGATTTCGAATTTCCAATTCAAGATCCAGGGAGATCATGCCCAGGTGCGATGTTTATGCCATAACCCCTTAGAATTACCCCCAAACGGAGAAGAGGTCATGGTATGGGGACTGTGGTACAACGATAAGTGCATCCGGACCAAGGATGGCTGGAGAATACAAGAAAAAGTCACTGAGCAGTGTTATCATTGGAAGCTGCATAAAATTCCCTAAACAAATGAGGTGGAGAAATAGTGTTTTAAGAACATTTGGTTGGAAAAGATTCAATATTCTCCATACGATGATGAAATCAAAAGAAAAGGGGGACCGCTATGACGATCATCGAACGAATTAACGAAGGGATCAAGGAAGCAATGAGAAGCCGAGATCAGATTAGACTCGATACATTGCGCATGCTCAAATCAAAAATATTGGCCGTTGATGCACGTGCTAATCTCCCTGATACAGAAGTCGTCAAACTATTTAAAACGTATTTTGGCAATCTTCAGGAAGCTCTGGAACAGGCTCAAGGCGCAAGCCGCCCTGATATCGCTCAGCAATTAAAAAAGGAACTCATGATCATTCAAGAGTTTTTACCGAAAGCTCTTTCTGCTGAAGAAACTAAAAGAATTGTAGTGCAGGCCATTGAAGAGTCTGGAGCCAAGACGAAAAAAGATTTAGGGTTGGTCATGAAGGCCGTTATGAAACTCAATAGTTCGATAGATGGAAAGTTAGCCAAAGATTTGGCTACAGAATTACTGCCTGATTAGAAAAGATGACAATCCTCATAACAAAAAACTAAAACAGAGGCTGAGATCAAAGGGATATCTACGATCAGCGTCGTAGCTTTTGGATTCTTGCAGCCATTGCAAAATGGAAGAAGTATTTATCCAGATCTTCAAGTGTGGACCCATATTCTTTGCCTCCCAATAAGGCATCACAGAAGATTTCACGGGCGCGGACTATCTCTTTACGACGATTTCTCCAGCGTTCATCACAAAGAGTTAGATAAAAGAGCTCGAAAGCTCGCAAAACGGCATTTTCATACCGGTTTTCGTCACCACGGGCACGAATGACTCGATGAACCTCACTTCCAATGTTGCCTAATTGTTCAGACAGGGTTAGAGTAAACCATTTGCCTGCGGCTAGCAGTGGGTGTTGAAAATTTGCTGTCATGATTCATCTACGAGTTGAGCGATAATTTCTTTAATTTTTTGTCGAATAGTTGGGTCTATTACATCTCGAGATCGATTTCCTTGTCCGGGCCGCAAATTGATAATTGAATCAAATTCAATAAAATTTTCAAAGGGCTTGTCCGGATAGAGATTAATGCCCCAGAGGTCTTTTTGCTGAGAACCCTGATCCAAGAGATGCTCTTCTTCATCGGAGTGTAGCTCAGCTCCAATGACCATGACATTTCGCTCAACGTCAACAACTGCTTTGACCAAATCTCCATATCTTTCTTTAGCTAACTCAGCCAAATCAGATTTTTTAATTTTTTTTTCAATGAGAGACATGGGCATACAAAACTACCTTTAGATCATTAGGGTAGCATTTTAAGGTAGAGAACGCAACTGGGTGGACGACTGTGTAATAAAAAGGCCAGGTCATTTGACCTGGCCGGAATTGGAGGTGGAGAGATTCGAACAGGGATGTGTAACTTTCAATCTTGGAAATCTAGAGAGAATAGCTCTGCGGAGAGATTATTTCAATTCACTATGAAGTACATCATCAAGTATGAGTGTTGGGACTTGATGAGATTGTCTAAAGGATTTTGCGCAAATACGAGATAGATCGATATTGTTGGACTCTTACGGAAACCTTAAGAACAAATATTTATGTTTAGAAGATGTCTCTCTAGCTGGAAAGGATTGATTTTGATACTCTCTCCCTCAAAAAAAGGGACTTATGATTAAAAGAATTTTACCATTGCTTGCATGTTTATTTCCTCTTGCTTCCTATGCTATGGATGGAGAATGCAGGGAAAATACCTATCTACATGTAGATTCAGAAGCTTTGCGCAAAGCTGCTGATAAATATTTGAACTGCATTAACCAAATAAGCCGAGGGATAGATTTCTCTCAAACAGAAGTTGCAGAAATAATTTCTCCAGAGTGTAAGAAAGTTTTAAACGGTCAGCTTTTTACCAAGAATAGAGAAGATTTTTTAAGGGATCTGCGCTCTGTTTATGAAAATCAAGGGTCATGGGAAATATATCCGGCAGATATCATTACAGCACCTGCAAGCAATACTGTGGTTTTAAGGTTATTCATCGAAATGGAAAAACTTGGTGCTTATATAGCTATAGTCATCTTGCGTTTCGATTCGGACTATTTAATTACAGAAATTAATGAGGTTCTTAATCAGGTAAAAGGTTCCTACGATTTTAAGGATAATAAATGAAGCAACGACAATTAGGGAAAAATGGTCCTAAAGTATCAGCCTTAGGACTTGGATGCATGGGAATGACCGGCTTCTATGGGCAAGCAGATGAATCCTTAGCTGTTGATGTGGTACAAAGGGCTTATGAAGAGGGAGTAACTTTATTTGATACAGCTGACATGTATGGTAACGGTGCCAATGAGCTCCTGCTTGGAAAGGCGGTTAAAAATTTCAGAAACAAGATTGTTTTAGCCACAAAATGCGCAATCGAATTTGATGGCGTAACATTAAAAGTTCATAATTCTCCTGAATATATCTTAAATGCATGCAATGCTAGTCTAAAACGCCTGCAGACCGATGTAATTGATGTCTTTTATTTGCATCGTTTTAATAGAGAAGTACCTATTGAAGATTCCATGCAAGCCATGATCGAATTAATCAACAAGGGCAAGATTCGATATGTCGGTTTATCCGAAGTTGACTCAGATACCCTCAAAAAAGCTCATGCTATATTAGGCGATAAGTTAGTAGCACTTCAATCCGAGTTTTCCATACTTAACCACAAAGACGCAGAAGCTATTTTACCAACTTGTAGAAAGCTTGGAATTTCATTTGTAGCCTTCTCTCCCCTTGGAAGAGGTCTCTTGCCTGGCAAGCAGAGAAATGCTGACGTCTTCTTTAACAGCAAAGTCTTAGATGTTAGAACCTTCTCGCCTCAATTCCAACGAGATACATTTCCTAACAACCTCCATTTGGTGGACGCTTTACAAGCCATAGCTAAAAAGAAAAAATGCACCACCGCACAGCTTTCACTTGCTTGGCTTCTCTCTAAAGGAGAGGATATTATCCCAATTCCTGGTACAAAACGTATGGAATATCTGATGGAAAATTTGAAAGCGTTAGATGTAACACTTTCTGATTCAGATCTTTCAGCTATTGACGATGCCATCAAATCGAATCCAATTCAAGGCATGCGATTACCTTAATTTTTTTAAATGAGAGACGCTTTCAGAACTCTTAACGGGGAGAAAGTTCGTTTTTCTCTTCTTTAACTGTCCATTCATCATTCTGTAGAAAATGCGCAACCCAACTTCTATTTTCACAAAAAACACATAATTTTTGTGAAAAATCATGCTCTTCTATTGCTATTTTCACAAAAAATTGATAATTTTTGTGAAAAATAGAGGTTTGATTAGATGCGCTACAGTGTTGAAGCAGCAGTAAAAAATAAAATAATCGAGCACGGCCCCGGTTGGTGCTTTACGCCAATGCATTTTGCGGATCTAGGGAGTGATGCTTCTATTAGAAAAGCTTTGTCTCAACTTGAGAAACAAAAATTCATACGAAGGCTTGCGCAAGGCCTCTATGACTATCCTAAGACGCACGATACATTAGGTGTTATTCCTCCTGATTTAAATGAAGTAGCAAAAGCAATTGCGGAAAAAGACAGTGTACAAATTCAACCTTCGGGCGCTCATGCAGCAAATTTAGTTGGTCTTTCTATGCAAGTTCCTGGTCGAATTATATTTCTCACCGAAGCTGCAGCCAAAAAAATTAAAATTGGCAATCAAGAAATAATTTTAAAAAAAACCACCAAAAAAAACATGCTTTCCGCAGGAACTAGAGAAGGTCTATTGACTCAAGCTTTAAAATATTTAGGAAAAAACCACGTCGACCAAAAGGCACGCATACAAATTTCAAAATTCCTCAAAGGTTCGACTGAAGAAGAAATTAAAAAAAACATGAAATTTGCTCCTGCCTGGATCAGAGATCTTGTATTTGAAATTATGGGATTTAAATCATGAATGAAATTTACCTCTTACCTAAAGATGAGCGTGTTCTTTTCTTTAGGACTGCTAGTCAAATCATGAATATACCTTTTGAAATTATTGAAAAAGATTACTGGGTTGTATGGATTCTTGAACAACTGTTTGCTCTAGAAAAACTAAAATCTCACCTCACTTTTAAAGGAGGCACTTCCCTTTCAAAAATATATGGATTAATTGACCGTTTTTCAGAAGATATTGATCTTTCGATTGAAAGGGACTTCTTTGATTTTGGCCCGCCTAACGATCCCGAAAGTGCACCGTCTAAGAAAAAACAACAAATTGTCTTAGATAATCTTTCAAAAGCATGCTCCAGCTATGTCCAAACACAAATGCTAGAGGACTTAAAAGATGCCATTGCTGCAAAATTTAGGACAACTGAGGGTTGGTCATTATTTTCAGATCCAGAAGATTCCGATGCCCAAACACTATTATTTGAATATCCGAGCGAAACCTCAAAAATCGGATATATTCGACCTCTTGTAAAAATTGAAATCGGAGCAAGATCGGAACATTGGCCAGTAAGTGAACATAAAATACAAAGCTATGCTAAAGATGCATTGGAACAAAAAATCCATGAACCAGAAATCCGAGTTCGTGTCTTGCATGCTGAACGAACTTTTTGGGAAAAAGCAACAATTCTTCATCAATATGCTCATCTACCAGAAGACAAAAAACTTCCATCAAGAATTTCCAGGCATTTTTATGATTTCTTTCGATTACTAATTTCCCCAATAAAAGAAAAAGCACTTGTTGAAGAAGCTCTACTTGAACGAGTTGCAATCCATAAAAGCATTTACTTTGCATCGAGCTGGGCGAACTATGGAACAGCTCGAAAGGGAACCTTGAAGTTATTGCCTCCCCCTTATGTTTTAAAAGAACTTAAGACGGATTATACTCTTATGGCAGCCATGTTTTTCAGAGACATCCCAGATTGGGAATTAATTCTAAGCACGATCGAAAGTTTTGAAAAAGAATTTAACAATTATTCTGAAGCTGGTCATAAGCAGCAATTGCAGTTAAAAATCGATGCATTACAGGTAAGTTCCGATGAAACATTTTCTTCAGTAATACAGGATATGGCTCAAGGCAAATTAAGAGGAGAGGCTTTGTATACTGCTTTAGAGAGGGTTATTCAAAAAGCGGAGAACGTAAACCAGCAAACCCTTAATGGGCATAAGTTTTTGCAACTATTAATAAATGCCGAATTAGATGACCGAAAAAAACTGGCACTTGTGAAAGCGTTGGTAGAGCGTGGTGCAGAGGTTGATGTTGTTGATAAAAGCGGATTGACACCTTTTCAGGTAGCAATTCTAAAGCAAAGTAAGTCTATTGCAGATTTTCTGCACTCTAAAGGTGCTGTTAAGCGTGTACCTTCATATATGTATGCACAATATTACGCCTTATATCTCCAGATACCAATCAACTGAAAGGCTGAACCTCTAAACTATTCTAAATCAAATTATAAAAAAGGCCAGATTCTGAAAACCCGGCCGGATTCGAGGCGAAGAGACGCATTCAGAACGTTTGATTGGCAGAAGTCAATAAGTTTGCTATCTTCTTTTCAAGAAAATTTAAGAACTGCTGTTCAAGGGATAAGGATTTCATGGTTAAGTCAGTAATGTTCATTTTTTGTTTTCTGTGCTCAGTGTTGCTAAATGGAGAAGAGAAACGTAGCTTGTATCCCCCAATAGAACTGTATAAATCAGGGTATTTATCTGTTGATGGAGGACATCAGATTTATTGGGAAGAGAGTGGAAATCCAAACGGGAAGCCAGTCCTTTTTCTCCATGGAGGGCCCGGTATTGGTACCATGCCTTATCATCGGAGCTTTTTTAATCCTGATCTCTATCGAATTATTCTTTTTGATCAAAGGGGATGTGGTAAAAGCCTTCCATTTTCAAAACTTGAATATAATACTACCTGGGATCTAGTCGCTGATATCGAACTTTTAAGAGAGCATTTGGGAGTTGATCGTTGGGTCGTATTTGGTGGATCTTGGGGGAGTACATTAGGACTGACGTATGCGATTGAGCATCCTCAATCAGTAAAAGGCTTGATTTTGCGAGGGATTTTCCTTTGCCGGCCTAAGGAGATCCAATGGTATTACCAAAGCGGTGCTGATCAGATCTATCCTGATGAATGGGAAAAATATGTTGCACCCATTCCTCCGGCTGAGAGAGGAGACTTTGTAAAAGCCTATTACAAGAGGCTCACGTCTACGGATGAAGAAGAGCGTAGAGTCGCAACTCAGGCTTGGTCGGGGTGGGAGGGTAGTACTTCTAAACTCCTTTTTGATCCAGCTCTTTTTGCAGATTTCACTGCTGATCAGTTAGCTGATTCGATAGCAAGAATTGAATGCCATTACTTTGTGCACAATACGTTCTTTAAAACTGACAATTGGATTATAGAGAATATTCAAGCAATCCAGAATATTCCCTGCATCATTGTTCAGGGACGGTACGATATTCCTTGCCCTATTAAAAGTGCTTGGGAATTACATCGAGAGTGGCCGGAGGCGGAGCTGGAAATTATTCCTGATGCAGGTCATGCAGCCACGGAGCCGGGAATTTTGGATGCCTTAATCCGGGCAACCGATCGTTTTTCCACTTTATAATGATGAAAAAAGGCCGGAGATAATCCCGGCCTTCGTGTAATGGAGGTGGAGAGATGCATTCAGAACTTTTACGTATGCTAAGACTAGGTGAAAAAGTAATTAGTTTTGTGGATTATGACTTAGTTGGATAGCATGTTCGACGGTGTCTTTAAGCTCAAGACGCCCATTTATCTGTTCAAGACACAAAACCTTACAAGAGTAAATCGGATTAAGACTCCATCCTTCTACTTCGGATTTCAGCTTCTCAAGCACATTTCGCAATAGTTTCAAGCGGTTAAGGACTTCAAAGGGACTATCCATTGTCAAAACCGTTACGGGAAGTTGCTGTAATTCCCCATTTGTCATGTCCAGGTATCCGAGAAGAGCCCAATCAAGGTAGACACAATCAGTGAGATCTTTGTTCTTTCCAGTTTGATATTTTTGTATATATTCTTGTATCCACGCTAAATCTGCAGCGCTGAACTCTTTTTCGTGTTTTTTTACATAGGATAAGTAAGCAGTTTCAGCAAGCCGAAAAAAATTCGGTGGAGAGCCGTGGGTGAAAGCGGAGTGATGTACGATGGCTATCAGCGGTTCGAAGAAACTTAAAATCAAGTCAGGATGATTATTTGTAGAAATTTCATTAAATGTAGATCGAAGAATTGTTGTAGCCAGCTGCCAAGTTAGATTACGACAGATTTGTTTATATACATTCTGAGGGTCGGTATTGAGACCTTCCAAATATTGGCTTGAAATAGCCTGATCTAAAAACCTGGCAGATTCATTGGGCAGATGATTAAAATGTTTCTCGTGTTGAGCTAACAAAGCTTGCGGTTTTATCTTAGGAAGTGCCTCGCATACGATTAGGCACTGTTTAAATATAGTGTCTATGGTTCTATTTAGCTCTTCCAATTCGATAAGTTTTTGTTGATTAAAGAGACAGTTGACATGGTATTTAATGTCGTTGCGTAATGTAGGGGGCGCTTCTTCAAGAATTCTTCCTAGACCAATGTACTCTAAAAATTGCATTTCATTTGCTAGAAAGATTCTATTGCGACTTTTTAAGTAGAGACCTTTTGAGAAGGTAATATCTAAAAAACTATTCCATAAATTGCCCTTAGTGTCTTTGCATAAAAGATTGAGCAATCCATTGTCGATAGAATACCGTTTTGCCATACATAATCCTAATCGGAGATTATAAAAAGAAAAAGGTAAGGCTGAGAAATTCCCAGCCCTGCCAGAATGGAGGTGGAGAGATTCGAACTCTCGTCCTAAGCGAACATCCCACTCATGACTACATGCTTGTCGCCTCCTAAATTTAAATGATCATGCTGGGAGGCGCCCCACGATTGATCATCTTTCCTTTGAAAGTCTCGATACTCTCTACCCAAAGGAGAGGCAGAGGATCACACCAGGAAATATGACAATCGCTCCAGCACTCCCGGTCCGTTGCTGGGCGATCGGAACTCAAGTGCGGTTAAGCAGCAAGAAGTTCTTGGTGATTGTTATCGCCAATTATTTTTGTACCGATGGATTAAGGAGGAAATCGATAACCTCCGCATGCCACGGGTCTTCAGCTCCCTAGTCGAAGCCTTTCACCCCCATGATCATTGTATCATAATGTAAAGTAGTATACCATAGGGGGATTTTGACCAGGATATAAAAAATGTTTGAAGTGAATGAGTCTGAGTCGTTTCCGGATCGAGAAGTCAAAATCTTAGAATTTTGGAAGCAGGAGAATGTCTTCCAAAAGGCGCTGGAAGCAACTAAAAATGGCCCTTCGTTTTCTTTTTATGACGGCCCTCCTTTTGCGACGGGGCTTCCTCACTATGGACATATTTTAGCAGGTACGATCAAAGATGCAGTTCCCAGATTCTGGACGATGAAGGGTTATCATGCGCCTCGTAGATTCGGGTGGGATTGCCACGGCCTTCCTGTAGAAAATGAGATCGAAAAAGCACAAAACCTCACCGGCGCTCCTGAAATCGAAAAGTTCGGAATTGCAAAATTTAATGAAGAATGCCGCAGCATCGTTTTAAGATATACCCAAGAATGGAAAAATACCGTG
>JAGOLG010000076.1 GCA_017994195.1 Rhabdochlamydiaceae bacterium | reverse complement strand
GCGAATAGCCTACTTTTGTAATCACTGCAATTTCAGGGGGAGCAATTTGAACAAGTTTTTCTATCTGTCCAAACTCGATCATCCCCATTTCTACAATGAAGAGCTCTTCTTCGCCTGTTGCTCTCAAAATGGATAGAGGAAGGCCCACTTGTGAGTTGCTATTACCTGGTGTTTTAGCTACGGAAAACTTTTGAGAAAGAAGCGTCGATAAAAACTCTTTGGTTGTCGTCTTGCCAACAGATCCTGTTATAGCGATGATGCGTTGGTTGCGTCTTTTTTGAACCTCAGCAGCAAGTTTTTGGAGCGCTAAAGTGACGTCATCAACAAAAAGAAGAATGAGTCCGCCGGTTTCGCCTTTATAGGTTTTATCGACAACAGCTGCTACGGCCCCTTTTTTCCCAACGTCTTGTAAAAAATCATGGCCATCGAATTTCTGTCCTCGCAGCGCAAAGAAAAGAAACCCTTCTTCGATTTCTCGACTATCAAATGCAAAACCTTTGACGAGGCGGTCCTCACAAGGACAATTAAGCCATGTGCCGATAAGCTTTAATGAATCCAACTTCATAGAATTAGGAAGGAAGTGTTAATGCTTCCTTCTTAAAAATCAACTTGAAGATTGAAAGAGACACCCATGAGGCCTAAATTTCCATGCCTTCTTTGTTCAACATTAATTAAACCACCGTCTACATAGATATTGTAAAGCTGGTTCATATCAAACCAAAGAGCACCTTCAAAATTAATGGAAGGAGCAATGCGAACGGTATTATTTTTAAGCCATCGTTCCCAACCGAGTCCTAAAGATGCTTCCACGTTGGAACGGATGACGCCTATGGAGTCATTCGATTTGATCTTGGTATTATTTTGCTCCTCAATATTACCTACAACAGTGAATGCTGCATTAGAGGCGTTTGATTTTAGGTGTTGAGCACCCACTAATAAAGATGTTGAAATATTGGCCAAAAGTGAAAAGTGAGATTCAAAGTAATAGATAAAGGCTGTTCCTACACGCGGACCTACTCCCCAAAAATCATTATCGAGGGATGTTTTTGTTGTTGCCAAGAAGGGAACTTGCCCAGAGTTATTGGTGATCAAAGTTTTTCCACTTGCATGTTGATACTGGAAAGAGCCTCGGACGCCAACATAGGGATGGAAAACGGTCGTTTCAGTCATATCAAAGAGCCGTCCGACCATTAAATCAACCGTCCAATAATTGAGCCTCCAATTAAAACTCCCCTCATTAGTGGGACTACTTATGAAGGAAGGATTAAATCCTACTCCGCCAGATGGGTTTGCATCTGCTGAATCATCTGTATCGGTGTAGAAAAATGTGCCGGTAAGCCCAATATCCCAAAGGTCATGCTTTGGAAGGTACCGCCCTATCGCTACACGAGCACCAGAACTCCATTCGAATTCAGGCTGTTTCACTTTAATTTTATTTGTAAAGTTGGAAGCGTTGACCTGCTCGAATGAATCTGTGTTTCCATAGATCATATTTTCCATATAGGGCTTCATCAAAAGATAGCTCTCTTCCGTATACCATTCTTGTGTCGGTGCAAATGGAAAATTGTCATTGTCCACGGGCACTTCTTGCGGAGGATTATTTCCTGTGCTCCATGCTTGTAAGGAGACTTGTGAAAGCAAACTCGTCGCTAAAATAGTTAATGTCCAATTTTTATTCATGTTGCCAATCTCCTAAAAATCAACTTGTAAATTGAAGGTAAATCCTAAAAAGGTCAAATCGCCATGTTTGCGATCGGTCGTATAATAATTCACGGCTGTTGGGCTGGTTGTACTTTGATTACGCACCACAATCCATTGATTCATATCAAACCACTGAGCTGCTTCGAAAACAACTGAAGGTGCGATGCGAACACGATTTCTATCAACCCATTTTTCCCATCCCATTCCAATGCTGCCTTCTAAGTTGGAGCGGATATCAAATCCATGATCCGATACTTGAAAGGTGTTTCCTATTGCATTGACTTGATTTTTGATATTTTCTGAGACTTTATAACTGCCTAATAAAACTGATCCAGAAAGCGACCCTAAAAGAGTCCAAAACTTATTCAGGTAAAATGTAAAGTCAGCTCCTACTCGAGGACCAATTCCCCAGCTGTTGTTATGTCCTTTAAATTTAGAAGACGCTGTTTGCACAAGATTTGGAGTACTAAGTGTTCCAGACAACTTGGCCGATTGACTCTCATAAATTAAATAACTTCTCAAAGAAAAAAACGGATGTGTAGTTATTTTTGAGGAGAGAAATAAATTACGCCCAAAAGCCAGATCCCATGTAAAGAAATTGAGCCTCCAATTTCCTTCCCCTTTTGAAAAGTTAAAAAGTGGCGCAGTTGGCGACCACATAGGAATTAAAGATCCCCCTTCATTTGCGTTGGGAGAAGAATGATTCTCGGTGTTGGCATAAAAATAGGTAGAAATCAGTGAGATATCCCAATGATCATGATTTGGCAAATATCTGCCTACAGCTAATCGGACTCCTGAATACCAGCCAAAATCAGGTTTTTTCAGATGGGTACTCACATTTACATTGGATGTCGAATTTGAAAAAAACTTTGCTGCCCAATCAATATCATCTTCATGGGGAGTCCATAGCAAGTACGATTCCCTTGTATACCATCCTTGCTGATCATTTAATGGAAATGACTCTTGGACTGTAGAAGGCTGCACAGCATTCGGAGGTACTGGCACTGGCCTTGGCTGGCCCCAGCTCAACAACTCTTGAGTATTAAGCACAACTAAAGATGTTGCGACAAATGTTGTAATCCAACGAGACATGTAACTACTCCACATGTTAAATTTCTTGTATTTTTACGATCAAAAATCCACTTTTAAATTAATATTAAAACCCATTAAGCCTAGGTTTGAATATCTTCGGTGAGGAAAAATCACCGGCTGCGCTCCAGTTTCAAAAGAGAAGGTCGAAATATTGGAATCGATCCATCGTTTCATTGAAAACCACTCGGAAACTTCGAATACGAGAGAAGGGGCAATGCGAACGGTATTTTTTTTGACCCATTTCTCCCATCCAAGTCCCAAAGAAGCATCAATATTTGAACGAAGAACAGTATCTTTATCTTCCAACTTGTCATGGTAGGGGGCAGTTATACCAGATGTTGCAGCGCTTAATTGTCCCTTTGATTTTTCACTCACATCAATGCGGCCTCCAAAGAGAGAAGCTCCAAACGTTCCTTTTAAAGACCAACGCCTTCCAATATGAAGGGCAATATCTGTTCCAATGCGAGGACCTACTCCCCAAAAATCGTGATCGCCTTTAATTTGTGACTTGACGACTGTTGGATTGGCGAAAAAACCTGGCGTATTAGTAAAACTCATTTTAAAGGTTTGATAGTTCAAGACTGTACGAACTCCAATAAAAGGATGGATGTCAATTTTTTTTGTTAATGAATAGTACCTTCCCGCAGTCAAATCAAAAGTAAAGAAATTCATGTGCGTGAACATCTCTGCTTTGGATGCAAACCCAACTAGTGTTGTATCCATTGTGGAATAGAGAAAATTATTACCTGGACTGTCCACTAAGAAGTTAACATGTGTATCATCATCTGCCTGATCGTAAAAATAGGTTGCGATTAGATTCACGTCCCAAGGGTCGCTAGAAGAAAGATAATGGGTTACTGCTACTCGAACACCGGTACTCCAATCAAAACCGGGATGTTTTGGTGTATCTTTAACGAAAACGTGAGGAAGATTTTTTTGTGTATTGGAATGGTGCAATGCATAATCTGTATCATCTTCAAAAGTCTTCCATACTAATAAGCTCTCTTCTAATGCCCATGATTGCGAAGGGTTGAGCGGAAAATGGGTATCGACAGGCTCAGGTGGTTGCTCGAATGCTGACTTCTGAACCCAGGCGCTCAGTGAAGATGTAAAGAGGGAAACTGCAATCAGAGCTGATAGATGATGTGCTTTAAACATGAATTTCTCCTAAAATGCTTAAGTTCAGTTATAAAAAATGAAATCTTTAATCACAATATAGATTTTCAAAAATCTTCAACCACATAGAGAAAATTCTTTTTATTCGGTTGACCGGATATCCTAAATCCCGCATAATTTTTATCTCACGGTGGCATAGCCAAGCGGTAAGGCAGAAGCCTGCAAAGCTTCCATCCTCGGTTCGATTCCGAGTGCCACCTTCTTCATTTGGGATAATATGCTCTATTTGATCTCCACCCCTATTGGTAATTTGCAAGACATCTCGTTTCGTGCAGTTGAAATACTTAAAAAATGCGACTATATCTTATGTGAAGACACGCGGCATAGCCAAGTTCTGCTGCGTGAATATGGAATCACTGCACCGCTGAAAAGTTTTCATCAGTTCAATGAAAAAAAATCGGAAGATGCAGTTGTGCTAGATCTCAAAAACGGACTCTCGATCGGAGTGATCTCCGATGCAGGAACACCTGGAATTTGCGACCCCGGTGAATCTCTAGTAAGACGGTGTTATCAAGAAAACATTCCTTTGACCGCTATCCCGGGGCCTTGCGCTTGGACAATGGCTCTTTCTCTTTGCCCTTTCCACAAAGAGCAAGTGCAGTTCCTAGGTTTTTTACCTAAAAAAGAAGAAGAGCGCAAAAGGGCGCTTGCGCAAGCGCTGTTATTCCAAGGAACAACAATCTTCTATGAATCACCTCAAAGACTCCTCGACTCCCTTGAGCAAATTCCAAAAGAGCGGCTTGTCTGTATCATGCGCGAGCTAACCAAACTGCACGAAGAACACCGCATTGGAAAACCTCAAGACCTCATCTCTCACTACACTGCAAATCCTCCTCGCGGCGAGTGTGTGATCCTTATTGAACCTTGTTCCTTTAATTACCATGATATTTCCTTAGAAGATCATGTTGAATATCTTGTGAAGACTTTTAAAATTTCTCAAAGTGATGCTATTAAAATCGTCGCTGATATCCGCGGCATTCCTAAACGGGATGTTTATCATTCGATTCATAGAAATAATTGAGTTGTGGTATCTTAAATTCCTAACTCTGAAGGATAGTCATGCGGCTTTGCATTGATATGGGCTTGCAAAATATTAAAGTTGCACTTTTTGAAAACGAGAGGTGCATCAAAATCTTCCCTGCACACAGCCTCCCCGAATTAAGGAAAGGGATTGAAGGGATATCTATAGAACAAGGACTTTTAGTCTGCAACGATCCTATAAAAGCTCAAGAATGGGCACGAGAGATATCCTCGTGGAACATCCCTATGAAACCCGTTCTCTGCGAAGATTTCCCCTCTACGATCGATCCCGACTTAAAAGACCTGCTTCTTCCTGATTCCATTCCTAAAATTTATGGCGCTTTGTCTCTTTATCCTACAAACGATTGCATTGTGGTCGACTTTGGGACAACCGTGCGTTATGAGCTGATCACAAAGCAGGGAAAACTTCTCGGACGAACAACGTTTCCCTTTTTTGATCTTCTTGCAAGCGCTGTTAACATAAAGCCTCCTAATTTAGGAGATCAAATCCCTGCGCCTTTAGGAAAAAATCCTGTCGATTCTATTAACAGTGGATGTTATTACGGCCTGTTAGGATCTGTTGAAAGAATCATCGCAGAAATCCGTTTAGAATCTCCCACTCCTTTTGAAATCATGACGATTGCAACAGGAACCGTGACAGAAAAGCTTAGTTGGAAAAACCCCTTAACAGAGCTAGTCGACCAAATCCATCCCTATCTTGTTTTGGAAGGTCTTAACCAAATTATTAACGAAGGAATGAAAAAATGACTCAAGTCAAAGAATTGATTTTCGAAGATGAAGCACGTCAAAAATTACGCGAAGGACTTTCCAAACTCGTAGAGGTCGCTGGAGTTACTCTGGGACCTACAGGACGGCATGTCGGGCTTGAGCAAAGTTGGGGAGCCCCCACGATTACAAGCGATGGCCACAGCATCGTAAAAGATCTCGAATTCAAAGATCAGTTTGTCAATATGGGTGCGGCAATTGCCAGAGAAGCTGCCGCAAAAATGAAAGAAGTCTGCGGTGATGGAACAACTTCGACAATGCTGCTTTTGAAAGCTCTTGTTGATAACGGTTTGAAAAACATCGGTGCAGGAGCAAGCCCCATCGAACTAAAACGAGGAATGGAAAAAGGAGTCGAAGCAATAGTAAAAGAACTCGATCTATTGAAAGCTCCTATTGAAAAACTAGAAGAACTCCTTCCGATTGCAATCTCTTCTGCCTCTAGCGACAGGGAGATTGGAAGCATGGTTGCTGAGGCTCTGCAAAAAGTGGGCAAGGGAGGCATTGTCACCATCGAAGAGGGAAAAACAATCGTGCCCCATCTTGAGATGGCCAGCGGCATGCAGCTAGATCGAGGCTATTTAAGCCCCTATTTTTGTACGAATACAGAATCGCTCACAGCTGAACTCCATGATGCCGCCATTCTCATCACGGATATGAAAATCAGCTCCATTCAAGAAATCCTACCGCTCATTCAAACCGTTGCAAGTACAGGAAAAGAGCTCCTGATCATCGCTGATGACCTTCAAGGCGATGCTCTTTCTACACTTGTGATCAACAAGCTGCGCGGCACTCTCAAAGTCTGTGCCATCAAAGCACCAGGTTTTGGAGACCAGCGTAAAGCTCTCCTTCAAGATCTTGCAATTTTATCAGGAGCAACTCTTATTTCCGAAGAAGTAGGACTCTCTTTTAAAGAAGCAACACCGGATCTATTGGGGCATGTTCAAAAAGTTGTGGTCTCCAAAGACAAAACAACCATTATTGGCACAGCCGATGACAAAGTTGGAATCCAAGAAAGGATCAAACTCATCGATGCTCAAATTCTCATTGCAAAATCTTCGCATGAAAAGGAAAAGCTCTTAAACCGAAAAGCTCAACTCTTAGGAGGAGTTGCTGTCATCCATGTCGGCGGGGCTACAGAACCTGAAATGAAACAAAAAAAGCAGCTCTTTGAAGACAGCTTGAATTCAACACAAGCAGCTCTTGAAGGAGGAGTGGTACCGGGAGGAGGCATCGCCCTTCTTCGAGCATCTAAAGCAGCACAAATTCCTGACCTGAAAGGCGATGAGCTCACAGGTTTTCACATTGTTCTCAAAGCTTGTGAAGCCCCTTTTCGCCAGATTGTTCAAAATACAGGCTTTGATAGCTCTCTTTTCCTAGAAAAAGTCCTATCTCAATCAATCAATTGGGGTTTTAATGCCCTGACCGAACAAGTTGAAGATCTAGTTAAAAGTGGAATTATAGACCCTTGCACAATCGTCAAACAATCCTTAACGACAGCGCTCTCCTCTGCGGGGATGATTATTCTCTCCGAGGTACTTATTGGCCACGCACAAGATGAGGTTTAAGAAAAAGTTTTCTTATACGCTTCAAGTTCGGGAAGAGAAGAATTGATAAGCTCGCCGAGGCCATACTCTTGCAAAAGTTCGGTCGGTTCGGGCTGAACTTCGACGAGAACAAGCCTGGACCCTTTTGCTAGACAGCGGTTGCTCATTTCTCTGAGAGCCTGCATGGCTGATGCGTCAAGTAGTGGAACATGTTTCATTCGTAGAACGATGAGCTTGGGCGGCACATCCATCTGCATTATGAGGTTTTTAAGCCGGTCAGTGACGCCAAAAAAGAATGGTCCTCTCATCTTATAAACCTCGACGCCTTGCTCTGGAAGCCGTGTCTCAAGCGTGATGACATGTTTGACATCGCTCATCCGTTTCATAAACAGAAAAGCTGCCATCAGCATTCCGACTTCAACAGCAATCGTGATATCGATGAGAACCGTTAAGGAAAAAGCCGTCAGCAAAATTGCAGCATCTCCTCTAGAAGTGCTTATTATCTTAACAAAATGGGATAGCTC
>JAGOLG010000006.1 GCA_017994195.1 Rhabdochlamydiaceae bacterium | reverse complement strand
GATAGTATCTGAATATCCTGAACTTGTTCAGAAATCACTTAAAACATTTTTGCCGGACTCTTTGCCTCTATTTAAATGGACATGGGTGCGAAATCGCCTCAAGCTGCATTTCGTATGCCGTCACAGATTAAATGTTGCTAAATTTTTCTTTGAAATGATCCATAGATGGCTCCTTCCTGGTAGAAGGCTCGATGTCTCTTCTCTTTTTTCAACCGATTTTTATTTTCAAAAAGATCCGGAGACACTTTTTACAATTGCTGAGATGAGCGTGCGATTGGACCAAGCCTTATCAAAAGACCAAATTGAGCATAACCTTAAAATCATTGAAACTGAGATTCGTTTGGGGATGGTTTCTGTCTATCACGCTAGCCGTCTTCTTGAAACCCACTTCACCTCGCCCGAACAAAAAAATACCCAGATTCAAGAAAAAATCACAAAACTTCTTGAAAGAAACCCTGATGAGATCGATTACGATATTTTTGGCCTTTTGCAGCAATTTTTGGTGATGAGCCGAGAAGAGTTTAAAATTCATCGATCTGCAAACCACTTAAGTCGTCTTATCGCGGCTGCCTACCTTTTTATAAAATCGATGGATCGTAAAAATAGAGCAGAGCGACATGTTCTTCTCAAAATAAGTCCCGTTGTTTTGGATCTTCCATGGGGACCTAAAACAGTCATGGGTGTGTGCGTAGCTGTCCGCTTTTTAAGTCAGGAGGAGATCTTCGAGGAAAAACATTTGGGCAAAGCGGTTCAAAGAGCGCTCCCTGGTCTGAAAATAGTTTCAGATTCGTTTTATCTTCTTGAAGGTCACTCCAAAGACGTTGTCGTTTTATATCTTGAAATCGAAAAAGAAAATGGAGATTTGTTTTCAAAAGAAGATTTGAGAGAACTAAAAACTGCACTGCCGCACGAAGTGCAAAAAGCGGTTGAAGTTCCATTAAAATCGATTTTTATGCCCCGAAATGAAGAAGAAATTTTAAAACATATTGTTGCGCTTTCAGGTCAGCTCCGATTTGTCAAAGATCTTCCTCAAGCCATCCTTACGTTTGATGAACAAAAAAATGGAGAGCTTTATTTCACAGTCATTTTAGTACGCATTTTATTTCCGACCAGCTATTCGATGCAGTATCTCTTTTCTCAAACTGAATCGCTTTTAAAATTTATTCCCGATCGAGTCAAACGAGTAGGGCTCCTCAGAAAAAAATATCCTAAAGAAGCCACGGTTTTTCGTGTTCATCTGCCTGCAAGCTCTTTTTTGCGCAGTGATGAATCCGTCGATTTATTTCGTGCAAGGCAAACCGTTTTTCATGAGCTTGAAAAAGTTATTGGAAAATTAAGAGATTATACAGGGGGTCTGATTACAAAACAGGCAGAGCTTATCGATGAAGTACAGGAGCTAATAGGGAAAAAAGATCCCCTATTAGAACATTTTTTTCATGCTTTATATCCTGTGGAGGCGCGCAGCTTTTTGCCCTCTGAACAAGTAAAGAATTGGTTTCTGCTCTGGAAGCAGTTGCTCGAGTTTCCTGAAGATCAGTTTAAAATTGAGCGCGATAGTTCAGCAGTCTATATCATAGGACATGCTTTACTGATTCCCGAGCTTGACCTTTCTGATTTTGATGAGGCGCGGCTCATCATCGTTCGTCCAGAATGTCACGAAAAATACTTAGGATATCTTTTCGTGACATCTGAGATTGAAGAGCAGCAAACCTTTATTGCAAAATTTTCATTAAGCACACAAAGTAGTTCTTTATTAGAATTGAACTCCTAGCTGCAGGCCGATGCTTTGGTCTGCATACTTAGAGGCAAATTCTCCGTTGTAATACAAAGTTCCTGTGAGATTTAGTTCTTTAGTATAAGTGGTAAAAGACAAGCTTAGGCCTGGAGAGAATAGGTCGCGATCAGGATAGTAGCCCGTTGTTGTAAAGTGAACTCCTGTTCCTACAAATTGCGAAGTTGCAGTCTTGCCTTTTAATCGCTCTTCATGAACCCAGCTAAGTTTTGCATCAAGAATGATCTGGGATCTGTGAAAGGAGAAGCATCTTGCAAAGTTCAATCCCAGTTCATTCCGGTACATTCTTAAACTGTTTCCAAGAACAGACAAATCAAGTATGCCAGCTCCTCTCTCTTTAAAATCATGCTCTTGCTCTGTGATATAATCAAAAGAATCAAACGGTCTTAAGACGAAACCTCCTACTCCAAGGTTTGCACCTGTATCAAGATGAGAGAGAAACTGATTGCCTTTGTTTTGATGACGAGCAACTTTATTCACTCCTGTAAAGACGATGTTTCTGTGCGCCTCATACCTGTTCCATGATCGAATAACCGAGGCATTGCCATAAAAAATCTTCCCGATGGCAGAGCCGTAGAGGCCTGCATAGCTGCTGTTGATGTCGCCGCTGCCTTTATGTTCTCTCCAATCTATATCAGAATGCGTATAGGCGCCTAGGGCTCCTACGTAGTAATGTTCTTTGAAGTTAAAATCTATTCCACCGACCGCGCCGCCAGTCACATTACGATATCCTATTTGCGGACTGCTCGCAAAATGGGTGTTGTCTTGAGTTAAAAAATCTCCCAGTCCGCTGACCCAAATCTCGACGAATTTCTTTTCAGGCTTAAATTGTTTGCAATTTTTAAATTTAGATGGAGGAATATTATCTTCTTCCTCCCATGAAGGTTGAGTTGTTTTTACACACTCTTTTTTAAATTTGCAGTAGGTGTTGTCTAGAACATTTTGGAATCGATATCCTAAAGCATCGTGCACTTTGACTATATTATTTTGCTGAACTACAGCCATTCCTTTAAAAAGAGCCGGATGCAGCTGATCTAAAGCATAGATGAGCTGCTGATCGGTTAAAGCGACTAGACTCATAAAGAGAGCATCTAAATCACTGCCACCCGCGTCGTAGATAGTATCAAGAGCCACCCCCACTCTATGAGCATTTCCTTTTGTTGCAACGTTTTGAAATTTAGCGAGGTTTATATAAAGATACACGGTGCTATCAGTATAGAAAAGCTGTCCAAAAACCTGAGGAAGCGTCGAAGCGAAATTAGAAAATGCTCCAGAGACCGTACCACCCACTGATTGAATCACTTCATAAACCGTATCTTGAGGATAAAAAGCGGGAGCAGGCGAAAGAATAAAAGTTGCTCCATTTTGGATCGTCACATTTCCATTCACAAGTAATAAGTCAGTCGATGTGGAATCGATTTCATTGATATAAGTTGAGCCCATTCCTTGGGTATAGTTTCCATTGACTGTAAACGTTCCAATGCTGTTTCCAGGAGACATGGTGCCGAAGACTGTAGTATTGCCCGTAATCACGCCAGTTCCTTGAAGTGTTCCGCCCGAGTTCACGGTTGTATTCGATGTGATTGAGCCATTAAGTGCAAGAGTCCCTCCATCAACCGTTGTCGATCCTGTATAAGTATTTGCATTTGTTAGGTTGAGCGTACCAGCTCCTTGTTTTGTTAAGCTGCTTGCAGCTCCGCTGATAATTCCAGATAGGGTTGATGTTACTCCTGTATTGACAACTAAATTTGCTCCTGCAAGAGGAAGAGCGCCGCTATGTGTAAAAGATCCTGAATTTACTGCAAATGTAGCAACACCTGATCCACTGAATGTCGTTGTCCTAGCAGTTGTAACGTTTCCGACAATTGTAAGTGTTGGAGATCCTGCAGTTGTATTCATTGCAAGACCATTTGTAGCCGCACCCAAGCCTAAGTTGCTTGCAATAGCTAGAGAACCGTTACTGATGGTTGTTGTTCCTGTGTACGTATTACTTAAGTTATTGGTTGCAAAGTCGAGTATTCCGGTATTGGATTTTGTTAACCCTCCTGCTGCCGTACTTCCACCACCTACACCTCCATCGCTTTGAATAGGATTAGCCAAGATTAAATTATTCGTATTGTCAAAGGTTAGTTGTGAGCTGGACATCATAAAGATGTCAACGCCGAATGCCGATCCACCGGTAGCAGCGCCGCCGCCTCCTGAGCCTGGTGTTGACAAACTTCCAGAGAAACTTGGAGTGCCTGAAAGTGTAAGAGTTGAGCCATTTTGCATAAAAATAGCGCCACCGAAAGCTGCTCCGCCACCGCCGGCTCCGTTAGGAGAAGGATCCGCTAAACTCAATCCACCTATATCACCATTCCCGCCGCCAAAGCCTCCTATTCCACCTTGCCCTGGAGAAAACCCCGATGTCGTAGTTGTTCCACCGCCGCCGCCAGCTCCTCCTCCAAAACCTCCTGCACCTCCCATTCCTCCGTCAGCAAAATAGGGTGCGTTGAAAGTGGTTCCACCAGCACCGCCACCGCCAAACATGCCGCCGGCTCCACCGATATTACCATAGTTGGATCCACCGCCACCGCCGCCAAAGTCACCGCCTGCTCCGCCAGGACTTGCATTTTGAGGCCCTGCTCCGCTTCCGCCTCCACCACCGCCAATACCCCCTGCGCCACCAATCCCACCTTTAGGGGCAGCACTGCTATCATGGCCACCACCACCGCCGCCGCCGTTTCCTCCTGGCAAGCCATCATTACCAAAACTATTACCAGCAGCGCCGCCGTTATTACCAGCCCAATTATCTCCACCATTTCCCGTTCCTGGAACAGCATCTCCTGTATTATCACCACCGATAAATCCAACGCCGCCGCCGCCAGCGCCTGACCAATAGCCAAATGAGAGGTTAGAATATATGTTACCGCCAGCATGGTCTAGTCCGCCGCCGCCGGCTCCACCGTAGTTAGGATTGCCACCGGCACCCCCATCTCCTCCAAGACCGCCACCCCCGCCGGGTCCTCCATCGCTGCCTGTTATTCCTGCTGCACCGCCAGCGCCGCCTTGTGCTGTTGAATTAATGAAGGATGGATTAACTAAAGACACGGTAGATCCAGAGCCCACGATGAGAGCGCCGCCAATACCAGCTCCCCCGCCCCCGCCGAATTGCCCACCATTGCCTCCTTTGCTAAAAGTGTTACCGAAAGTTAAGTTATTGATCGTCACAGTCCCGCCGCGAACAAAAAAGCCGCGAAATGCACTTGCTCCATTAAGTGTAAAACCGCCTCCATTAATCGTGATTACATTGGCCGCCGGTGTGAAATCCGTGTTGGTATTGATGGGACGTAAGTTCGGAGAAATAGTATTTGTCAATGTGATGCTGTTCTGGAAGTTGATGGTTGCATCACCGCCGCCATTGGCTGTTATAATAGCTGCTTCTAATTGAGCATCGGTTGCTACATTTGCTGAATAAAGCATCGAGCAAGATGTTACACATGTTAAAGTTGCTAGCAGTTCTTTCCAGGTCATCGTTTCCTCTCAGGTAAGAATGCTTCTGTATAAAGATTTTTCATTGTGTAGTCAAACTCTATTCTAAAGCTGTGCATGGCGATCAATTAATCCTTAATTTTACGCCAGTACTTTCTATTCCATTAAAGTCCACAGCTGTAATTTCATAACCACTCAGTTGACTTCTTGACTTAGAACAGGCCTCAAAAATAAGAGGCGCTTCTGCAGAAACTTCCTTGATGAGTTTTCCATTGCGGTAGATTCTGTAAGACGCGATTGTTGAATTGTTTGGCGCATTCCATGTGGCTAGGAGCTTATAATCTGTTTTATTGAGAAATTTGCATTTATCAATTTTGCCGATAAAATTGTTTGGTTCTGGTGGTCCATTCCCAATGATCGTAATAGTTACCACAGCAGAGGTCGTATCACCCACAGAATTTACTGTAAAATATGTAAAGAAGTCCTGTCCCACATAATTTGGCGGAGGGATATACAGATAGGTTCCATCAGCATTCATAGAAACAAAGCTTCCTGGAACAGTTGTAGGACTGACACCTGTGACTGTCACTGTACTTGGAGTATCATTAGTCAGAACACTCGGCCCATTTAGAGGGGTGTTGACCATGGTCATTGCCGAGTCATTGTTTGCAAGGGGGAGTACATTGATAATGACTGTAGTTGTGGAGGTATTTGCAGCTACAACTTTTAGCATAGGAGTGGACATAATAGGGGCCTGATCTCTGAGCGTATAGGTAAAAGAATCAATGCCTGTGAAGTTCAAAGGCGGAGTATATGTATAAGTACCAGTTGGGTTCATTGCAACCGTTCCATCTTGTACAGTAGATCCATCATAACTATCTACGACCAGGCCCACACCCGCATCAGTAGCAAGGACGGATGCACCCTGATTTAAGACAACGTTAGTAAAAGTAGTGGCTGTATCAGGATTGGCCAATGGAAGCACAGTAATATGCACGACTGCAACCACTGGCGGATGTACACCATCGCTTACAATATAGGTAAATGTATCTAGACCTGAATAATTAGTTGGAGGTTCGTAAGTGTAATCTCCGGCATTGGGACCCGATGAGATCATGGTCACTACACCGCCCTTGGAGGAAGGATTTTGCCAGCCAGTAAGAGTTCCAACAGATGGATCGTTGCTAAAGACTGATGTTCCATTAAGCGTAGTGTTGGCTGGCGTTGTTCCAAAATCATCTTCGGCGGCTGAAAGGACATCGATTGTGACAACCGCTGTTGTTTGCTGCCCTGAAGTATCTTGAGCTGTATAAGTGAAGGTGTCTGTTCCTGAAAATTGCGTTGCTGGTGTGTAGGTATATGTACCATCTGCATTAACAGTTACGGTACTACCCATTTGAGTAGGCTGTGTATAACTGGCTAATAAAAAAGGCCCGGATCCGTGATCATTAGCAAAGACGCTGGTCAGTTGATTTAGGGGGGTATTTGCAGCAACCTGCCCTGAATCATTCATCGCAAGAGGTGTAACAGTCAGTCTAACGGTTACTGGGCCTGCAGAGCGACCTTCACAGTCGTGAATGGTGTAGGTGAAGGTATCAACATTGGACCCCGAGCCTGAAAAATCAGTTGGGGGAACATAACTAAAACTACCATTGGGTGACATGGAAATGGAGCCGCCCTGGGTTGTTGTAGTATCATATGCAAAGACGAAAATAGCTGTGCCCGAATCATTTCCAAGAACGCCGGGGGCACAAACATTCAATGTTGTGTTTACTACAGTTGTATAGGCATCATCATTTGCAATGGGTGCAGGAGACTTAGGTCCTGTTATCGTAACCAAATTTGTTTGACTGGTAAGAGGAATAGGCGTCGAAAATGGTACAAAATTATAATCAATCGTTGCGAAATTGACATAACTATCATTGATTTCTTTCACAGATACATCGAATACAATAGTGGCGGTATCTTGTGGCTTAAAGCTAGGAATATAAGAACTTAAGTCTACACCTGTAATAAGATCGTTTTCAACAATAGGAATTCCTATTGGAAAACTATCATTATACGAAAGAGTAAAGCTCCCTGAAGTAAATGTTAAACCAGCAGGTAAGTTGTCAAAAAACACTAGATCCGTCGCAGTTCCTTCTCCAATGTTCGTAAAGGTGATTGTAAAAGTAAGACTATCTCCTATTTTAGCAATGGTTGTGGATGAGGCAGCTTTCATAGATTGGATAATGGGGGCCTGTGTCTGAATCTGCAAACCTAAGGCATTGACCGTATATACATCTTGATTCGTCGTTCCCTGTGTGTAGAGCTGAGTCTGATTGTGGACAAGCGCGCTGGAAAGATCGACGCAGGTGATATCATATCCTTGTCTATTGCCGGTCACATTTGTACCAGTAGCAGCATTGGAATTTAATGAACCAAAAGAGCCTCTTGTGTCGAGTAACCCAGAGCCCGACTGAACAAGTTTACCGCTGGTTACATCTGTCGTGAAGTTAAGCAGAGTATTGATCTGAGAAGCAAAAAAATTATTTGATGGGTTATTGGTGCCAGAGAGAACGTTCGTAGGAGGATTTGTAGTATTGGGACCTGCTTTAAATTGATCGCCTGTGAGAACTGCATCTCCTTCGAGGGCGCTTGAAAACAATTTGGCTAATATAACGCCGGAACTGGGAGTTGTAAAACCAGAAACTTGTACAGGGGCTGGCGGTGTTCCTTGATCTACGCCTTCACAGGCCACATAGAGTGATAAGTTGCTCGTGAGCATATTAGGATTAGAATAAGCAACAGCAAGTGTCCATCCTGCACAATTAAGATTATTTTCATTTGGATTGGTTGTGCCTGGTACATTTCCAGTGATATAAGCTTTGCTATAGGAGGCTGTTGGATCTGCTGCGACAAAAGCTGCAACATCGGCAGCAACAAGGGCTGTGACGTCTTGGCTTCTTACATAAAATCCTCCATCAGGCACGTTTGTACCTGTACTATTAGCTGTTCTTGATTGACCGGTACCACTCGGATAATTGGGTTTTGGACTGACTGAATGAGATACACTATCAGGAGTGATAAATGAGACACTTGTTGCGTCCACAAGAGATAATGTGATGTCAGCGTTGGTCGATGAATAGGGTGATTGATTATACCCATAACTGCCAGACCAAATTAATTCTGCATGAATAACGACGCTGCCTGGAGGAAGATCCAAGTAAGCAAGAGAGCCGTTCTTTGTATAGTCGAGAGTTGTTCCAGGAGGAGGCGTAGGAAAAGTGCCTACATGTTGAGAGTTATCCTGAGAGATAAAAGCGCCTATTGAACCTGTAATGCCAGGATTACTCTGGTTGGTGGTTTTATCGAGGCCCAAAGTGTTTCCAGTAAAGGCAATCCCACCATTGGTAATGGTGTTATACACACTTACGTAAGTGGCGTCCAGAGAAGTTAAGAAAAAGAAAAAAACACAGATCGATCGAAATAGATATTTCAGCGATGGAGCAAGCATAGTCATAGCATTCCTTTTTTGATGGGCGTGTGAATATATGGCTTTTATTTAATAATCACAATTTTTTTTTCAGAATTTACTCAAGAAATTCACAGCGGGAATGGTGGCAACGTTCTCTTAATCACCAACGGAGACGCTAGCTAGCCCCGAAACAGCAAATGATCGGTTGATGACTGCTTGTTGTTTGATGGCTTCAGGGATGTCTTGCAAAGAAATGACATCGTCGCAGGCCTTCAGCGATTCATCATAATATTTCAAGTAATAGGAGCAAATCGACAGCTGAAAAAGAAGGCCATACTTTTCAATCCAAAATTCATTGAAAAGCACATCTTTCTGGTCAGGCTTCGGGATATTCTGGGCTGCTTTTATGCAGAAATACGCTTTTTCGTAATCTTGCTGCTCATTATAAAGCTGAGCCATATAGTAAAGCGGCTCTATTCTGTGAGGACGGAAATGGTGCGCTCGTTGGTAGCTTTCGATGATAACAGAGGAGGGAAATCCTAAAGAGCGAAGCAAGTGTCCGATCTGTAAAAGGGCATAAAACATCTCTTGGTCCCACCCTCTCATGTCGACGACTTTTTGGTACCACTCTAGAGCCTTGATTTTTTCTCCAGCATCACGATAACTTTCAGCCATATAGAAAACATACCGATGGTTATTGGGTTCTTTTTTCAAACCTTCCTCGAGAAGCTCTATGTTTTTGTAAAACTTTTTAGGATCAGAGCGGCTTGCTCCATCGCTGCCGGTGATATAACGGACTTTATTCAATGTCTCAGAGAAAAACGGCTCATCACAGTTTAGATATTCATGGGTCACTCCAACCCATTTCCATGGCTTATTTGATTTGACCAGCTGTGGTTTTAAAGAAGCAAAATCGTTTGTCCCTTGCCACATATCATAGCGATCTTTTTCAAGGGCTGGCAGCTCAAATCCCTCTTCATAGTCTAAAATATCATCGGCATCCATGAAAAGGATGTAGTCCGATTTCCCCTTTGCAAACTCCAGAGCTTCATTTCGGTTATGCTCAAAATTTTTCCAAGGCCGCTGATAAAGCTCACCAGGGATATCCTTCAGATGATTTTTGATGATCTTTTGTGTTCCATCTGTTGAACCTGTATCGACAATGACCCAATAATCAATGAGCGGTCTGACAGAATCTATACATCTTCTGATGACCGCGCTTTCATTTTTAACGATCATGTTGAGGCAAATCTTACGAGGTTGTTGTATCGCTGCCGCCTGATTGCGGGTGTAAAACATGTAAACACCAGCTATCAAGGTCAAGACAACAAATCCAATCCACTTCAACATGATACTTTAACTCCAGTATTGCTTATGGAGAAACTGTTTGAGGGAATGACCAGAGACTGTTGTTGAAGTTGGCAGAACGAATGACTAAATCCGCTCCTACAAAGGCACTCCAAACGGCAACGATAGTCCCTGTATTATTCATCACCAGAGTGTAGGGGGGAGTATCTGAAGCGCTAAACGAAGCAACATCCTCAGTAGGCGATGAAATCATCAAAGGGCTCGTCCAAGATCCTCCAAAAGGAAGAATTGCTATTTGTAAGGTGTTCACTAGCATTACAGAATCAAACTCAGACCACATGGCGATAGCATTTCCGCTTGAATCGACCACAACCAAAGGAAATGTAGTATCCACTCCGGGATTAGACAGAGTTACTGGGAGAGACCATACTCCTGATGAGGAGATCGCCGCGGCCTGAACTGAATTGAAGGTATTCATTTTTGTGTTCCACACAGCCACGCCGGCGCCAGAAGGATCAATAGCCATACTTTGAGCAAACGACTTAGCTTCTAGTCCAATGGTACAAAAACAAACTCCGCAGAGTATAGCAAACAACACTTTTTGATAATATTTCATTGATAACTCCTATCATTTATGCATTTGGAAGAACATGCTCCGTAAACGGAGGAGATTCTTCTTGGTTTAAGGTTTAGTGCAACTATTCGCAAGGCATCTTTTCTCATTTTTTTAAGGGCAAGAGCAAACAACTTGTTTTATTGTCATGAACGCTGAAACTGTAGTAACCGTGGGTAATATAGGGGGGGATCCGGGCGTTACAACTAAATTACTATCCAATGAAACATTATTAGCAGGTGATTTGCCCAGTACAAATAACTGAATCATATCACCAACTGCAAGGCATTGAATCGTTGTTACAGTAGAAAGTTGATGGGCAGCGCCCGTATCAATGGCAGTATTGGGTAATATAGTTGAGACTGCACCGGTTGTTTTAACAAGACCAATGAGTCCTCCCGTATCATTTAAAAAGATGCCATATGTAATCTCATACATTCCTGCTGTTGTAACGGTAAATCCATAAGGAACGCCGAGCGATGTGAACAAACTAATACCTACAGCTACGTTTGGGGATGGTATCCCAAGGACGTTTGGTGTTGCGAATGGAACAGCAGCAGGAGGCGCTAATGCTGCAGTGACTGTAGCTGTTGAAATATAGCCAACAGCAGAGAGTCCGCATCCAGCAGCGCCTGTTGCCCCGGTCGGTCCCGTAGGTCCTGTAGGCCCAGTCGGTCCTGTTGGGCCTGTAGGCCCGGTAGCTCCAGTTGCTCCGGTCGCACCCGTAGCGCCTGTAGCTCCAGTTGCCCCGGTGGCTCCGGTGGCTCCGGTCGCACCTGTAGCACCAGTGGCTCCGGTTGCCCCAGTTGCCCCCGTAGCGCCGGTGGCTCCTGTAGCTCCAGCTGTCCCGGTCGCTCCGGTTGCACCCGTGGCGCCAGCCCCAGTTGCTCCAGTTGCACCTGCGGGTCCTGTTGGTCCTGTAGGGCCTGCTGGTCCTGTAGGACCGGTTGCTCCAGCTCCTGGCCCTGTGGGTCCTTGAGGACCTTGAAGACCCTGAGGACCTTGAGGTCCGGGAGGTCCTTGTTTCGGCGTTTTACAATCGTCTGCTGAGAGGGGAGTAAAACTTACAATAAATAGAAAAGTGCACAATCCAAAAAACAGCGATTTAAGTTTGCTCATGATAGTCATTTTTTTCAAAAGTTTGTTCTCCACTTACAGTATTTGTCAAGAACGATGATTTCATTTCGTTCGACCGGTTGAGATAGTCGGTTGTGTTTGTTTTGATTTTTTCCTGCGCATCCTAGAGAAAAGGTGAATCCCATTTGTCCTTGTGCACGCGTCTTATAAAGGGAATCATGAGTCACAATTCCATCGATGAAGAAGAAGTCAGAAAATATAACATGCAGACGAAATTTCCCGCCAAAGGCATGGCGGCAAACATCACCCCCATAATAATAAGGCCCTATTGCTCCATAAACAGAGGCCGCATGGCTCTTTGTTAAAGTTCTGCCAATTTCAGCATTGACGCCTGTCAAAGCAACTTCTACCCTTCTTTTAATCATAAAAAACCCGCCAATAAATTGATCAAAAACACAGCGGCGAATGGTTTCCTCTCTTTTTAAGGGGAAGTAACCATTAACTCTAAAATCGAGAGCTTTACTGAGTGTTTCAAAACCAAGGCCGATCTGAGTAAAATGGAAACGGTGAAAATGATCGGATCTATAATCGAAATAAGTATTCAGTCCGAAGAAAACCTTATCATTAAAAGCTCCGCCCCGCAGTCCGAAACCTGCATTGGCTGCATACTCGTTATTATCGAAGCGATGCAATCGAAGATCGATGAAAGGGAAAACACGGTTAGGAGATGAAGCAGGAAATACAAGACCTTCGATTGTGGAATAGCCTTCATCATACCCTACACCTTCATGTTCAATATGACGAGCGGTTAAATAGGACTTGCATGGAGGAACTAGCTTTTCATTTGCTGAGGCCGAGGGAGTGGGAGTATCTGAGAAGAGGTGATTTGCATAGAAGAACAAGGCAAGAAGAGGATAAATTCTAAACCAACTCTGAAATTTATCATCCATCTTTTATCTTGACCCCAAGCATTCCGAAGAATATATATCTAAAAATTTAATTCGCGGCAATTGTTTTTTTTATGCAAATTTACTTGCACTAAAAGGTTTAGTTGTACAAAAGTCACTTTTTGATGAGGTAAAAATGAAACCGAGAATACAGTTTTTGCAGCTTTGCTTCCGCCTCTTTCAAATCTGTCTATGTTTTTTGAGTTTTTCTTTGGGTGCACCCGGTACATTATTTGGAGCTTGTAATTGTACCGCTATTCCCGCTACTTGTCCTGGACCTGCTCAACCAGGTCTACCCTGTGTTGCTCCTATCCTTAACAACTACATACTTCGATTCTCAACAGTAGGATTAAATGGCCAGATCGTTTTCATTGGGAATACACTTGGTCTTAGTAAAGCAGAATGTTTTAATGATATTGGAACCTTTGATGCGATTGGAGCCTTCTCTACTACAGATCCAACAATGATTGTAGGTTCGTATCCAAGTGTTCCGGCCCTTAATACGGGTGGACCTGCAGGTACCAGCATTGATTGGACTCAGAATGGCTCGACAGCTGTTTTAGACTCTACAACTTTTCCGCCTGGCAGTACGATACTTTATGCTGAACTTATTTGGAGCGGTAGCTATGGATACTACTGCAGTAATCCAGCCTCAGGAAATCCAATTGGAGCTAATCCCGCCTGTGTCTTAGCTTTTGCTGATGGACCCATCTCTTTTACTACGGCTGATGGACAGGTCCATGCTATTGTTGCAGACCCCATCACCGCTCAGAATTCCCAAAACCCAGCAGCTGATGTACAACCTTTTTATTGTGGCGGCAATTATGTACGTAGTGCAAATGTGACTGCATTATTTTCAATGCCCTCTCTTGCAAATCCTCTAGGAACGTATATGGTTAGTGGAATTCCAGCAACTGTATCTCAATTTGATGAAACGCATAATGCAGCAGGTTGGACCTTAGCTATTGTATTTCAAGATCCTTCTCTACCAGCTGGTGTTGTCAACAACATCAGTTTTTTTGTGGCGGCTCAGCAAGCACAAAACACACAGAGTAATGCCGCTGAGGTCAGCGGGTTTTGTACTCCACCAACAGGGCCTCAAAATGCCAGAATACTTATTAGTGCAATAGAAGGCGATGCCGGCACTGATAAAGACGGAGACAGCATGCGATTTGCATCCACAATTCTTAACTTAGCACTGGCTGGATCTAGACTGTCTGGTCCTAATAATATAGTGGACAATTTCTTCGCATCTCAAATTAATGATAGTTCTGGGAATCTAATTACTACATCAGGAACATTTTGTAACGTGAATCAAAATCCGGCATTACGTAATGTACCTGGAGCAAGGCAGGGGTATGACATTACAAATGTCGACGGTTCAGCACAACTCGTGGCAAATCAAACAACAGCTTTTACTTTGGCTACAACGTCAGGTGATGATTATTTGATAAATGCTTTAGGTGTCCAGATACAAGTTCTGGCACCTGTCATTGTGCCGATGAAAAAAGTAAATGGTCAAAATAGTGTTAATGCTAATGTTGGAGATACAGTTACGTTTACTATTACCATTGATAATACAGCAGGGCTAGGAAATGGTGAGAATGTTGTCTTTATCGATGTCTTAGAGACGGGGCTTATTTACGTTCCAGGTACATTTAAGATAGACAACGTTCTTCAGCCTGACCCTAATCTAACCACAGGAGTTCCACTTGGTAACATCAATGCAGGGGTTGTAGTGACGCTCGAATACCAAGTCTTGGTTTCTAGTATGCCTGTGTCAGGAAATGTCTTTCATAACTTTGGAACTGCGTCGTTTGGCTTCACCTCGTGTCAAACCCCGGTCATTACTGCTAATAATTCGAATATTGTATCGATTATTCTTCCTACACCGCCGGGTAATTTTAATGGAGTTATTAAAAAATGCGAATTTATTAATAAAACCAAACATACGTTAACAGCCACATGGGATCCTTTCACATCGTCGGATATCGTGGCATATAGAATATACAAAAACGGTCAGGTCGTGGCAACAGTGCCTGCAAGCGGCCCGCTTGTCTTTGAAACATGTCTTCACTCAAAAAATGAAGCCAATCAATTTTCACTTGTAGCTGTTTCTTCAAATAATATGGAAAGTGCACCCATTAATATTAGGATCATTCATGAATAAAAGATTTTTTGGATTAATCTGTTTAAGTTTAATTTGTTCGAGCTCTTCGATGAGCGCTATAGATGCAGAAATCTCATCCGCGCCTCGTGATTCAAGCGGCCTATCAGAGCCTATAGAAGCGGATTCGCTTAATACTAATAGTAACTCAGAACCAATGAAAACTACACAAAAGCCCGCTTCAAGAAAGCTCAATTCAATAGAAGTTCGAGCTGCGGCTTTTTATCCTTCAGGTCATACATTTCGAGAAATCTATGGAAATGTGGGACTAAGCTTGCAAGTTGAAGCAGCAAGAACGCTTAAGAACCACAATAATATTGGCATATGGGGCAATGTTGAATGGATTTTTATGGATGGCAAGAGGCGCGGACCGTGTGGAAGCAGTAGTGTAGATATGTTTGATGTCAGTTTTGGGGTAAAGGGGATTGGATATTTCTTCGAGGATGCCCTTTTATTGTATGCGGGCATAGGGCCAGAGGTAGGATTTGTATATATTGAAAACAAAATACGTTGCTGTTCCGGGTGCCACACGAACAAGCAGCATAGATCCAGAGCCGCTATTGGCGGCATCTTAAAAACTGGCGCTAATGTGCGCCTCAGTTCTATTTTTTATTTGAGTCTTTTTGCAGACTATTCCTATCTTCCAGTGCATTTTAACCAAACCCATAATATGGGCGGAGGTAAGATTGGCGGGGGTCTTGGCGCTCGATTTTAAAATAAAATTTAATTTAATATTTGCTACATACTGATTGACGGGATCCAGGGTAAAACTTTAAGATTTAAGAAGAATGCACAATAAAAATTCTTCAAAAAAACAGGTTAGGGTTTTCCCTTCTATTCTTTCGGCAGATTTTGGACGGATTGCTGATGAAGCTAAAAGGGCCGAAGATGCCGGAGCCGACGGTCTTCATCTCGATATCATGGATGGTCATTTTGTTCCCAATTTGACTTTTGGGCCAAAAGTTGTTGCAGCCATCAATAGAGCGACCTCTCTGTTTCTTGATGTGCATCTCATGATGTACAACCCTTATGAATATGTGGAGCAGTTTGTTGAGTCAGGCGCCGACGGTGTGACATTTCATTTCGAGGCGACCGAAGATGTTCATGATACGCTTTCTTATATTCGGAAATGCGGGGTTAAAAACGGTGTTGCTTTTCGCCCGGAAACATCTCAAGAAATGGTAGAAAAATGTATTACTCATGCTGACATGATTCTTTTCATGAGCGTGAATCCCGGATTTGGCGGGCAAGAGTTCATGCCTAAAGTTTTAAAGAAAATTGAGTATACACGAAAATTAGCTCAAGAAGCTGGGGCGAGCCTCGATATTCAAGTCGATGGAGGCATCAATGTAGAGACGGGCGCGCGCTGCATCAAAGCAGGGGCCACGATCTTAGTCGCCGGACACTATCTATATCAGGCTCCGGATATGAAAAAAGCTATGGAGAACCTGAGGATCAAGGGATGAAAAAAATAGTCACGATCGGTGGTGGAACCGGCAACTTTACCGTTCTTAAAGGGCTGCGCAATTACGATGTCGATATCAGCGCAATTGTCTCAATGGCAGACGACGGAGGGAGCACGGGGATTTTGCGAGATGAGCTCGGGGTTCTTCCTCCCGGTGATGTAAGACAATGCCTGGTAGCGCTGTCTGATTCTTCACGCCTCATGCGAAGCCTCATGAACTATCGCTTTGAGCAGGGCGGCCTTGTGGGACACAGCTTTGGCAATCTGCTTCTTTCTGCACTTGAAAAAGTCACGGGCAGTTTTGAAAAAGCTGTCGAAGAAGTCGGCAAAATTCTCTATATCAAAGGGAAAGTCATTCCTGTTACGACGCACCAAGTGCGGCTGAAGATGATTCTTAAAAATTGCCAGCTTCTAGAAGGCGAGCGCGAAATCTATATGTCGAATGAGATTGAAAACGGCTATAGCAGTATTTATCTTGAACCTTACCCAAAAGCCAACCCTCACGCCATCAATGAAATCATGAATGCTGACGTCATCATTGTCGGCCCCGGCGGCCTTCATACCTCCCTCATCCCGAATTTCCTCGTTGAGGGTGTGAGTGAAGCGCTTGTACAAAGCGATGCTAAAAAGATTTTTGTGGTGAACCTCATGAACCGAAGAGGGCAAACCTCTCACTTTAAGGTAAGCGACTATGTGAAAGAACTTGAGAAATTCGTTGGGGGAGACGTTTTCGATTATATCTTGGTTAACAATCAAAATCCCCCGAAAGAATTGATCGCGCTCTATGCTGAAGAAGGGGATCTCATCGAAAACGATCTAAACGATGCCCGTATCCGCGAAGCTGGACTTTTAGGAGAGCTGCGCGCCGGTGTAAAAAAAGATCTAATGAAACGGAGTCTCATCCGGCACGACTGTAAAAAATTAGCTAGCGAGTTAATGAAAATTGTTGATCATCTTTGATTTGGACGATACATTGATCGACACGACAGGATCGATCACTCCGGTGCAGCTTGAAAGAGCCCTTCACAAAATGGTTGAAGCAGGGCTTAAAGTAGGCAATTTTGACGAGGCTTTAAAAACACTTCGGCGGATGGATTTGTCGTCCGAAAGCGCATCGCAAACGCTCAAAGAATTTTTAGAGCTTATCGATGGAGATCCTGAACTTCTTCTGCTTGGTGAAGAAATTGTTTATGGAGAGCTGCCCGAAGATTTCACCGTTTTTCCTCTGGAATATGCCGCTAATGTGTTAAATTCTTTAAAAGAAACCCATCAACTGGCCTTAGTTACCATGGGAAAACCCCATCAGCAGCTTTTAAAGATGAAAAATGCTGGTCTAGATTCAACAATTTTTAGTAAAATCATTATCTCGGAGAAAGAAGATAAAAAATCTTCTTACCAAGAAGTTTTGGAAGAATTAAATACCGCACCAAATAAAACGATTGTATGCGGCGACAGAGTAAAAAGAGATTTAACACCTGCAAAAGAGCTGGGTTGTAAAACCATCCAGATGCAGTGGGGAAGAGGCCTTTGCAGCAATAAAAATTCGGCCGATGTTGATTTTACCATTAGAAAACTGAATCAAATTCAAGAGATAATAGAAGGATTATGAGCACAACACAACATCTGACACCTGGCATGACAATCTCTCTCGATGGAAAAATCTATCGAGTAGAATCCTGCGTCAAAGTTACCGTAGCTAAAGGCACTCCCTTTATCAAAGCCAAACTGAAAGATCTGATCTCAGATGATACGATCGAAAAAAACTTTAAAGCTGGCCAAGCGGTTCAAGAAGTGGCTCTTTCCGAGCGCAAACTTGAGTATCTCTATCTCGAAGGGAAAGATTATCTCTTTCTCGATGTCGGCAACTTAGAGCAAGTGCTTGTTCCAGCAGGGATCATTGGAGACAAAGTCAACTTTCTCAAAGAAGGAATCGACATCAAAGCGATGAGTTATGGAGATTCAATTTTCTCTGTTGAGCTTCCTCAATTTTTAGAGCTTATGGTTGTTAAAACAGAGCCGGATGCCGGAGCTTCTCCGCTTTCAAATGGAACAAAGACAGCTGTTTTAGAAACCGGGGCTAAGATTGATGTGCCTCTATTCGTAGAGACAGGAGATATTGTAAAAGTCGACACCCAAACTGCCGAATATATTCAACGGGTTTAAAATAATTAAGGAGTCATTTTGTGGAACTCAAGCAAATCAAAGAACTGATAGCGCTGATGGACAAAGCGGGTCTAAAAAAGATTCGCATTAAAGATAAGGACAAATACGAAATCGAGCTTGAGAAGCAAGATGAGAATATACATCCAGCTCCCCATGTGGCAAGTGCGCACCCTGATTTCCAGCACAAATTCCATGAACCTCATCCTGCGCCTCGCCATCCACACCATCCAGAAACACCTAAAACTGAAAAGATTGATGGCAAATTTATCACAGCTCCTCTTGTCGGAACTGTTTATCATGCGTCCTCTCCTGAAGATGCCCCCTTTGTTAAAGTCGGAGATCGAGTCGACGAGAATACCGTTGTATGCATCATTGAAGCGATGAAAGTGATGAATGAAGTTAAAGCGGGTGTGAGCGGAACTGTCGCCGAAGTTTTAGTGAAAAACGCCCATCCTGTTGAATTCGGCGCGCAACTAATACGGATTGTATGAAAAAAGTTCTGATTGCCAATCGTGGAGAGATCGTTATCCGAGTCATAAGGGCCTGTCATGATCTCGGAATTCAAACTGTTGCAGTTTATTCAGAAGCTGATAGCGAAGCGCTGCATGTGCTGCTAGCCGATGAGTCAATTTGCATTGGGGAAGCCCCTTCACAAAAATCGTACTTAAAAGTTTCCAATCTTCTTTCGGCTTGTGAAATCACAGGTGCCGATGCCATCCATCCTGGCTATGGATTTCTTTCTGAAAACGCAAACTTTGCTTCTATCTGCCAAAGCTGCGGCGTCAACTTTATCGGCCCTTCCCCCGAATCTATTTCTCTTCTGGGAGATAAAGCCAAAGCTAAAGCCATTGCTAAAAAAGTGAAATGTCCTGTGATCCCAGGATCTGATGGCGTTATAAACGATGTCAAAGAAGCCCATAAGGTTGCAGAAAAACTAGGCTATCCTATTTTCATCAAAGCAGTTGGCGGCGGCGGCGGCAAGGGAATCCGTATTGCCTATAATTCCGAAGAGTTTGGAAGGCAGTTTTCAGCTGCTCGCACTGAAGCTGAAACCAGCTTTAGCAACCCTGAAGTTTATCTTGAAAAGATGATCGTGAATCCCCGGCACATCGAAATTCAAGTCATTGGCGATAAACACGGCAACTACGCTTATCTTTTTGAAAGAGACTGCACCATTCAGCGCAGACGTCAAAAGCTCATCGAAGAATGCCCAAGTCCTATCCTCACTGAGAGCCTGCGTAAAAAGATTTGCGAGGCAGCAGTTAGCATTGTAAAAGCCGCAAAATACCACTCCGTCGGTACAGTCGAGTTTCTTCTTGATGAAGACAAAAACTTCTATTTCATGGAAGTCAACACCCGCATCCAAGTCGAGCACACGATTACTGAAGAGCTCACCGGCATTGATCTTGTTAAAGAGCAAATCCGTATTGCAAGAGGTGAAAAACTCAGCTTCAGACAAAAAGATGTCGCGATGCATGGACACATTATGCAGTTTCGCATCAATGCGGAAGATCCTGCGAATAATTTTGCGCCATGTCCAGGACGCCTCGAGTACTATATGGCGCCGGGCGGACCTCATGTACGGATCGACAGCGCTTGCTACGCAGGCTACCGCATACCTCCTAACTATGACTCGATGGTTGCAAAACTCATTGTCAAAGGCAAAGACCGCACCTCTGCGATTGCAGTAGGAAAAAGAGCTCTTAAAGAGTTTCATATCGGCGGCATTCATACAACCATTCCATTCCATCAATATATGCTCAGTGATGAAAGATTCCTTAAATCCGACTATCCGATCACCTACATCGATCAGCTCATTGCCGATGGTTGTCAATTCATTCCGGAAAAGGAGTAAATCTTGAAAGGCATCATACTTGCAGGTGGAAAAGGAACCCGTCTTTATCCTGTCACCCAAGCAACTTGCAAGCAGCTTTTGCCCGTTTTTGATAAACCGCTGATTTATTATCCGATGGCGACCCTCATGCAGGCCGGCATCACTGAAATCCTCATTATTTCAACTCCTCATGATACGTCCCGCTTTGAAGCGCTCTTCGGCGACGGATCGCATCTTGGCCTCGCTATTTCTTATGCTGTTCAAAAAGAGCCGCGCGGCATTGCAGAAGCTTTCTTGATCGCAGAACCCTTTATCGAAAACCAGCCCGTCGCACTCATCTTAGGAGATAACATTTTCTACGGCCACGATATGGCCTCTTTCATTCGGCCTTGCACGCAGCTCTCTCAAGGAGCGATTGTTTTTGGATACGAAGTGAAAGATCCTGAGCGTTACGGCGTACTTGATCTCGATGAAAATCAAGAGGTCAGGGCAATCATCGAAAAGCCCCGCATTGCACCATCTCCCTATGCGGTGACAGGACTCTACTTTTACGACTCCCGCGTTGTTGAAATTGCCCGCTCGCTCACACCATCTCTTCGCGGAGAAATCGAAATCACCGATGTGAATAATGCCTACCTTGAAAATGGAGAGCTCGAAGTAAGACTGCTTAGCCGAGGCTTTGCCTGGCTTGATACCGGAACCCACGATGCCCTTCAAAAGGCTTCAATCTATGTCCAAACGATTCAAGAGCGGCAAGGCATCCAAGTTGCCTGCCTCGAAGAAATCGCCTACCAAAACGGCTGGATTTCACTTCCTGAACTCGCCATTCTAGCCAAACGAGCCTCTTCTAGCGATTACGGGCTCTACTTGCAGTCCATCTGCAAAAGAGCTGCTCTTCAGCAAGAAATCAGTTCGAGGCTTTTAAGCTGAACTTGTAAGCCCAATTCTGAAGAATGTATGTAGCAATTCCAACTCCAATCAGAAGGATGCTCAGAGGTATTTGACTCTTGATGTGTATAAATGCCATGCTTCCCGAAGCGAGTGCTCCACCGAAGATTTGTATGCATCCATACAAAGCTCCAACGAAGCCGGCAATTCTTCCAAAATGATGGAAAGCCCCTGCAAACGAATTGGTAAAGGTGATGCCAGCTCCAAAAGAATAGAGCAGCATGGGGAACATAATCACAAACGTGTTCATAAAATAAAGAGCTAAGGAAAACATGAGAAGCGCTGCTAAAGCCATCGCTATAACACCAATGACAAGCATTTTGTGGCGTCCCTTTGTTTTGATCGACCGTTGATTATAAAATCCTCCTAATCCGAGTCCTAGGGCAAGTATGAGAGCTAACCGCCCATAGCCAACAGGCGTTAATCCTAAGATGTTTTCAAATATGAACGGACTTGAAGTTAAGTAAGCAGTCAGACCCCCGAACCCAAGGCTTGAACATAAGCTATATCCCATGAAGATAGGGCTTTTGAGCAAAACGAGATAATGGTGGGCCATTGATTTAATTTTAGTCGCAAGAGGATTGAGCTCTTTATTGGTCTCAGGCAGCCAAAATGCGATGCCAAGCATTCCTATGAGAGTATAAAGCAGGATAAGTAGAAAATTGTATCTCCAGCCTATGAAATGCTGGATATAGCCCCCAATAGTTGGAGCAAGCGCAAAAGTGATTGAAGTTCCGATAATGATAAAAGATCCAAAGTGTGCAAGATCGTTTCCCGAATGGACATCACGACGAATAGCACGGGCTAGCGTCGATCCAGCCCCTAAGCCTAGACCTTGTATCATGCGTCCTAGAATTAACGATGAAATATCAAAGCTGATAGTGCAAATAAAGGACCCAAAAAGGCTGATAATAAGACCTAAAAAAGCTGTTTTGCGGCGGCCGATCCGATCCGATAGAGGTCCATAAAAGAGTTGAGAAAGGCTAAAGGTGATTAAGTAGAGAGTGAGAGTTAGTTTTGAAACATCTGAATTAGTTAATAAATCTCTTTCGATGATGGGAAGCGATGGTAGATAGATGTCTGTTGCTATAAGTCCGATTGAAGAGAGGAAAAATACAGCAAGAAAAAAAGTTCGTAGGTTGAGCAATTTGTATTCAGAGATCATTAATACTCAAAAGTTGCGTCATCGGCTTTGCAGAATCTAAGATTGCGATGCAGCCCGTCGAGTTTTTTCATCTCATCTGCAGTCAACGTGAAATCAAAGACATTAAAATTTTCCTGGAGATGTGCGGTCGAAGAAGCTTTAGGGATCGTCGGAATTTTATGTTGAATAAGCCAGCGAAGGATTACTTGTGCCGCGCTTTTTTTATGTTTGGCGCCAAGCTCTTTTAATAGTTGATCATGTAAGAGCTTTCCCTTGCCAAAGGGCCTATATGCAATCAGCTGAATGCCGCTTTTACGGCACATGTCTAAAAGAGCTTTTTGATAAAGGTAAGGGTGGAATTCAACCTGATTTGCTTGCGGATGGCATCCATCCCGCTTTAAATCCTCCAAGTGATGAATCGTAAAGTTACTTACGCCAATGCGGCGTACTTTGCCGGATTCTACTAAAGTCTCCATCGCACGAAAGATTTCAGACATAGGGTAGGTGCGATCGGGCCAATGGATGAGATATAGATCAATATAATCCAGCCCAAGTTCTTTTAATGCTTGGTTGCACGCTTTTTCAACAGACGCTTGTATTTTCTTAGGATTGATTTGCTCTAGGAGAAATTTCGACGTGATGAAAAGCTCTGATCTGTTAAATCCTTGAATTCCTTTACCAACCGCTTTGTGATTTTCATAGACAGCGGCAGTATCGATGTGACGATATCCGACTTTAAGAGCTTCTTGCACAGTTTTTGTGCACTCTTTGTTTCTTAAATCATAGGTGCCAAGACCTAATAGGGGAATATCCATAAGATTACATATTACAAGATCAGAAGTTTTCCAGACAGTGAGTGAGATTGCAATGGAGGATAATCTTATCAACTACTTCGTCTAGATTATCTGTGATCGTGAAAAGTTTTAAATCTTCAGGCTCGATATACCCATTTTTGAGAGGCGTGTCCATGAGCCATTTCACAACACCTTCCCAAAAAGCAGTTCCTATTAAAAAAACCGGGAATCTTGAAATCTTTTTTGTTTTAATCAAAGTAAGCGCTTCAAAAAGCTCGTCCAATGTTCCAAAGCCGCCGGGAAAAACCACAAAAGCTTGCGCATATCTAACAAACATCACCTTGCGAACAAAAAAGTAACGGAATTTAAGCAGAAACTTTTCATCGATGAAAGGATTAGGACGCTCTTCCGTGGGAAGATCGATACAAAGGCCGCACGATTTGCCGCTTGCTGCTTTTGCACCCTCATTGGCAGCTTCCATAATTCCAGGTCCGCCGCCTGTTATGACTCCAAACCCTTTTTTTGCGATTTTTGATGCCAAAACCGCAGCTTGCTCATAGTAAAGGTCGCTGCCTTTGGTTTGCGAAGCGCCGAAGATCGCAACAGACGGACCCAGTTCGGTCATCGTTCCAAATCCATCGACGAATTCCGATAAGATACGGAAAATTCTCCACGCATCCCAATCAAGATGTTTCTTTTCTTCTGAGTTCATACCTCATCAGTAAAAGAAACACCCTTTTAAAGCAATTGTCTCTTAATTTCTTTGTCCCTGCACATATCTTAAATAGTCGGCATATTGGGAAGCATCTACATTGACAGGTGCTTGCTGTCCTGCTTGCTGGATGAAGTTAATGTTAATCACTGGTGGTACAAAAGGAGCAGGAATTTGGAATGCTTCTGCAGATGTAAAGATTTGAGGCTGGTAGACAAAATCAGGCTGCTCTTTCACTTTTTTTGCATAGTCTAAAAGACCCCATGCATAATTGAAATAAGGAGCATGAGATGAAGCTTCATTTTTTTTGATTTCTTTGAGAATAGATTCTAAAGATGCCTCGGCATCTCTAACTTGGTTATTGAAAATGAGGTTCACAGGAATGATGGCTGCTGCATGATAGGCTTGGTATTTTGCGATCGAGGCACGGTACTCATTATAAATCTGTGTTCTTTCTTCGGCCTTTGTCGTTTTTTGAAGCTTTGCATCTCGCTCATTGCTTGCTTGCTTTTTGTAATAGAGACAAGCAGCAGCAAAAGGTTCAAGGGCAAGATCTCTATTTCTATTGATGTTTTTGATAACTTCAGTTGTCTCTTTTTCTCTTTGATTTCTTAATTTGTTAAATTCTCCACGTAGATCAGTGAGCTGTTTGTAGAGTACTTCAAAGTCATAAGAGACTCGAAGATATTTATCTGGAACCTGATTATATGCATAAGTAAGAGCTTTATTAGAAACCGGATTGCAGTATGTGAAAGAATCCAGCCACTCTTTAATTTGTTTTTCACTAGAAGGTTGTGCGGAGAGAAGATTTGCACAGAATTTATCGAAATAGCGCTCAAAAAGAAACAAGACTTCTTCAGGAAGTAGAATTTGGAAATGGGACAAACCTCGAAGTTTAAGATCATGAGAGAGCACATATGGAAATTCCTTCTTATAAGCTCTTGTTCTAGCCTCGGCAATTTCTGCAAGAGGATTGGTAGACCAGCCATCAATTTGATGCTTGGCTTTTTTAGCCTGTGAAAAAATATTCATTCCCGCAAAGGTGAGTAATCCAATAGAACAGACTCCTAATGCCATCCTTGTCATATTAGTCATTGCAAAAAAGCCAATAGCCCCAGCGGCTAGAATCCCAGATACACCTTCTAACCATGCCCATTTTTTTGCTTGGGTGTGTTCTGTTTTCCAATGATCTATTTTTTCTTGTCGGAAATTTTCTGATGGAATTTTTGCTTTAATCGAAGTGTCGATCAAATAAGTGCTAAAGTTAGATTGAGACCCCAGCAAGACGGCTCGATTTTCTAAAGAGTTTGAGAAGTGGAATAACATTCGATCCGCGCCAATTGTTGGCATGTGATCTGGAAAGGATAATTCTGGACGGTACTTTACATTCTCAAAATCAAAATCATCTCTATCGATGGCTGAAGTCATTGCTTCTCTCCTGTAAATTTTTTAGTTATGAAGATTCTATACAGAATCCAGAAGAGATGCAAAGACTTTTTTAAACTTTTACATATACTGGAAAGGAGCCCTGCTTTTTTTCTTATAAGGAAGATTGGATTGCTTGCCATAGACGACTTCATGGAGATTTTCAATAGCCATAAAAGCCATCGGATCTTCTCGAAGGACGATCTCTTTTAAATCGGCAAGATCAAGACGTTCGACAATGATATAGAGGATTTCACGCGTGTCACCTGTAAATCCCCCTTTTCCATGAACAATGGTCAAACCCAGACCCAATTCTTCTGTGATCACATGGGCGATTTCTTGGGGTTTAGAAGAAATAATGAGTACTGATTTGAGCTCTTCGATCCCCATAATCACAAGATCCATCATCTTAAATGCGACGATATAGGTGATCAGCGACTGAAGGGCATAGTGCCAGTTAAGGAAGATCCATCCATAGGCGGTGAAGATAAAGAAGTTGATGAAAAGAACCACCTGGCCCACTGTGAATCCTTTCTTGCGATTTATCAAAATCGCTAAGATTTCTGTTCCATCCAGGCACCCTCCGTGCCGGATAATCAGTCCTACACCGACCCCTAAAATAGCGCCACCGATCACAATCACCTCAATTGGATCACCCAAGAAAGGAGGTATTTTGGCTGCAACAACCAGAAAGGCTGCAAATAGCAAAACCGCCACGCCCATTGTGATAATGAACGATTTGCGGATGTGTTTATAGGCCATGTAAATGAAGGGAAGGTTGAGAACTATGAGGAAAATCGAAAGGTACGATTCACCAAAAAGCTTAGAGAGAATCAAAGCGATACCAACTGTCCCGCCGTCAATCAGCGAGTTTGGAAGCAAAAACACGCGAATGGAAAAAGCAGCCAAAAAGGCGCCAATCGTGAGCCATGCATAAATTGAAAGATGTTGCTTAAATGTTTTCCGTACAGCGGGCATAAAATGTTCTCCTAAAATGGCATATTAACTTAAATGAGGTATTTCTAAGAAGAAATCTCAAGCCCAAGGCTATTCCAGGCCTCTAGCTGCTCCAAAAGCGGGTTCAAACAGCATGACCAAGGATAGTTGTTTTGACAACACTCGATCGCTGTTTGTTCCAAGCTGTCGATGAAAGGGTAAAGCTGTCTCAAAACCTTGATTTTCTGAAAAATCCCTGGCACCGATTCTCGCACCAGTTTTTCAACTGTCTCGCGCATATGATTTGCAACCTCACGGACCCGCCGGCGGCATAAATACGACTGGTGTTGCTGTTCTTGGGTGACTGGTTCACTCTGAGGCGGAGTGTCACAATCCGTAAACTCTTGAACCTTAACGCTTACCAGCTGAAGAATGGGGTCAATGCGGTTAAAATGGCCCAAGGCCATATTACAAAAGAGCTGTCCTACTAATGATCCAAGTTGCTCATTTTCAATGAGTTCTTTCTGTTCGAAGACCATTAAAGCCTCTTCATACCTCTTATTTTTATAAAGAGCGAACCCCTCTTCAAGGTTTTCATGAGCCCACCCGAAATTCAAAATAAAAGTTAACAACAAAACCTGCTTCAACATGGCGACATATTGCGATTTTCCGGGAAAAATAGCAAATATGTAAAATAGACTATATAAAAATTAGTTTAATATTGATAAATGTCATATTGTTAATAAATAGTTAATAAATCAAAATATAATTTTGAATAAATCTTAATAAATATTATAATATAAGCAATTAAAACAGAGGTGTTATGTTTATTAATCCATTGAATTTAGTGACTTATTTGGCCAAAACTGGGGGCTCTGCGGCTTTTACTAAACTGCGCGAGCATTTCCATCTGACCAACAAAGACCTCAAAGAACATGCAACTGCAAAAAATATTGCCTATGGAACTTTTGCGGCTACCGCAGTCGCGGCTGCATTGATCCATCCGACCTCACGTACGATGCTTTGTACCTTGCTAGGCCTGACCTATACCATGTCTACAATCACACTGAACCTAATGATGATTGGTCTTTATTTGGGTTGGATGGGTATGAAGGGAGCAGGTTCAATATTTACAAAAGTGAGTGAAGGTTTATCTGGATTATCTCAGGGTAAAAATCCTTCTAGTGGAAATACACCGCCTTCAGCGCCTACTGAATCAGAAAATCCTAAACCGCCTGCAAAAAGCGTAGAACAATTAGGCCAAGAGATGGCAGATGAATTTTTGCAAGAAAGAGCAAAAGAAGAAGCTGCAAAAAAATCAGGTCAAGAGATGACAGATGAATATTTTGAACAAAAAGATATAGAAAAAACATCTCAACCTAAGGGAGAGCAAGTAAGCGAGTTCGACAACATGGACAAAGCATGGAATGAGTCGCAACGGAAGAGTGAATTCTCACCAGAAGAGCTTGATGACATATTCAATGAGTTGTCAGAACAAAAAAATATGGAAAAGGCATTTCAAGACTCTGAGAAAGCATCAAAATCCCCCAAACAGATTGAAGAGCCTTCTACAAAAAGCCCACGAAGTGATACAACCAGTGTACAAAAACCAATGGATAACAGTTGGGCCGATGAATTTGTTGGTAAAACTCGCAAGCTTCCACAATTTAATGTGGGCGAATTTCTCCAATTTAATAATCAGATACGCGGTGATGAGTGGGCAGGAGAGTTTGTTCGCGAGCAAGCCCAACGAAGAGTTCCAAATCTAGGGAAAATTGCAGTTGGAGCTTTAGCTGTTGGAGTTGGTGTTTTTGCAGTTGCGAAAATCTATCAGGCCTTGAAAGAAGCCGATCAAGATGATTATGTCAGTGTCGAAACTTCATACGCGAGTGTATCAAGTAATCAGTTTCCAACTGGAACAAATGGTTGCTATGGGTTAACAGAAAATCCACTCTTTTAATTTTGCAGATAGCCAGAGATAAGCAAAAAGCGATTGACTCGTAAGAATCAATCGCTTTTTTATTTCGCGGGAGACGGGGCTCGAACCCGCAACCTCTGCCGTGACAGGGCAGCGCTCTAACCAATTGAACTACTCCCGCAAAGGGTTTGGGCGCAAAAGGACTCGAACCTATGACCACCTGTGTGTAAGACAGGCGCTCTACCAACTGAGCTATACGCCCTCAACTGGAAAGCGACTAAAATTACCTCAAATGGGGATAATTGGCAAAGGTTTTTGAAGAGCCTTATTTTCTTTTTCAAGAAATTCTTGAGACCCAAGTGACACAACCTGACTGCTTTCTAGGCGAGGTTTAAGCTCATGGAGAGCGGCTAAAGCGACTTCTTGGGGGGTGAGGGATAAGAGCCGATCTCGATAATGTTGTCTGTGCTCTAAAGATCTTCCTTCGCGCAGGAGGGAATAGGAAGCCGAACCTCGGTTTCCCGGACTGATAGGGCTGTCAAGGCTTTGGATCGATTCAAGTTTTGCCGATTCTAAATCTTCTTTTGAGAAATGGCCGTTTGCAATTGTATCAACAGCTTCTTTGAATGTTTGCAAAGAAGATCCAAGGTGAGGGTCGCGGAAGGTATGGAAAGTGAAGTGGCCCAGAGTAGGGACGTAGGTGGTTCCTGCACCATAAGCGCCGCCTTGCTCCCGGATCTTGGGATGAAGCACTAAGTGATCCATGAGCTGCGATGCGATGGCAAGGCCGGGTGCATGGGGGTTTAGGTAGGTGGCTACTTTGAGACCTTGAGCTGTAAAGGAGACAGGGGAGGCAATCGGCCGTCCTTGAGACGCCGTGGGAGGAATGTGAGAGGGGACTTCCCAGGCTTTAAACGGTCTTGAAGGAAGGTCAAGAAGATCTTCAAAGGGGAGATTTTTATATGCTTCTTGAGAGCATGACAGGATGATTTCAGGATTTTTGAAAGAAAGAAGCCTATTTTTAAATTCATGGAATTTATCAATGATTTTAGGGAGCTTACGGGGCAAATCTTGAGCGATGCTTTTAATCCATTGAAAATAGGAAATTCCTTGCCATTTTTCAGAGATAAAACCCACAGGGGTAAGACCGCTAAGCACCTGAGTTGCTGCATACCGCAGGCCGTTTTTGGTTAGGCGCTGCTCAAGCGCGGTATTGATTTGCTCAATAAGCTCTTCGATTCTTTCGGTTTCATCAAAACGGACGTTAAGTGCCCATTCTTTTAAAAGCTTGAACATCATAGAGCTGTTTCTTTCTAAAGCTTTACTTCGAAGAAGAAGGGCAGGTTTCATCCGCGTTGAATCTTCCATGAGAGGAAAAAGAGCAAGCGATGCAGTCATTGCCCCCACATGGGCTTGTAACACTTCTAAATTTTGCACATACGTGCGCTTTCCCACGCCGACTTCAGAAAGAAGCGAAATAAATAGCTGTACATAAGGGAGCTCTTCCACAGAGACGAATGGAAGATCCATGACGAGGTCTGCATAGACAAATCCATTGGTAAATGTATCATGGAAAAAGACTTTATCTTTTTGCTTTAATGGATAGTCTCTTGACAGTACGGGAACATCACTCAGCGTTACTTTTGGAAGGCAGTCCAGGTTTTGATGCTCTTGCATCTTTTGAAACTCTTCTAGATGAGCCATGGTTTTGACGATTTTTTTCTTCTCGTCTAGAGGAAGATCTTCTTCTAAAATTTTAAGCTTTTGGTTTTCTTCTTCTTGCTCTTTGTCTAAAAGTTTTGTGTCGGGGTTCATGACAGCCCGCACTCGATGAGGATTTTTAAGAAGCATCTCTCGGATCAGGCCTGGAAGATAATCGGGATTTTGCAATTTTTCACGGAGCTGGGCAAAGAGAGTATGGATTTTGAGAGCCTTTTCAGGACGTCCGCCATGCTGCAGAGTCAGAGCTGCGCGCATAAAAAGCGATAGTCCAAAGGGTCCATGGTCACTGCCGATTTCTGTACGTGAAAGCTCAAGTTGATGAAGCGAGGCTTCAATCATATGAGGCGGTATTCCTTTATCAGCAATTTCTCTCAGCGATTTTAAAAGGAGATCTTCGAGTGCATTTACCTGATTAGGATCGCATCCTTTACAAATGATCAGATAAGGGACTTCTGACATTTCAGGGTCCAAAAAGGCATCGGCAGTGGAGCATAGCCCCGATTGCAAGAGGGGAAGTTTAAGAAGCGAGCCGTCGGTTTCCATTAAGATCGCATCCAAAAGAGAAAGGGCAAGCAGCGTATCTTGCTCTTGAGCAGAAACGGTCAGCCAGCTCCAAGCGATCATTGCCTGAGACTCTTCTTTGCTTGCGACGGGGTAAAACCCTTCAACGTTTTTAGGAGCCTTAAATCGATGTTGTTTAGGTAGTGGAGGAAGCGGCGATGCTTTCTGTGTATTTTTTAAAATGTTTTCTTCGAGAACTTCGAGGTGTTTTTTTAGGGGAAAATTCCCATAGAAGAAAAAGAGGCAGCGGGAAGGGTGGTAATACGTTTCATGAAAGTGGATCAATTCTTCATAGGTTAAAGAAGGAATGTACGCAGGATCTCCTCCTGAGATATTGGCATAGGTGAGGTCTGGCATGAGGGCCTCTGAAACTTTATGCCAGATTCTAGCATCAGGGGAGGCTAAGGCTCCTTTCATTTCATTAAAAACGATCCCTTTCCAGAGGAGGGGGCTTTTGAGATCTTTGGGGTCCTCAAGCTCAAGCCTGTGCCCCTCTTGTAAAAAGCTCTCTTTTTTAAGCTGAGGGTGGAAGACAGCATCGAGGTAGACATCTAAAAGGTTATAGAAGTCCTTCTCCACCTGAGAAGCGGCCGGATAGCATGTAAAATCGGCCCCCGTAAGGGCATTCATGAAGGTATTAAGGCTTCTGCGCGTCATCGCGAAAAAAGGGTCTTTAACGGGGTATTTACGCGATCCACAGAGCACCGTATGCTCCAAGATGTGGGCCACCCCATTGGAGCTATTAGGGAGTGTCTGAAACGATAGGCAGAAGAGGTTTTCAGGATCGTCGCAAGCCAGATGCAGCACCTTGGCGCCACACTTTTCATGCTCAAGCTCGATGAGTTTTGCCTTAAGCTCCTCTAAATCAATTACTTGAGTTACTTTAAAAGAGAGATATCGATCGCCTGTTTTCCAAGTCATAGTGCTTTAGGATCTTAGCAGGAAAGGAGTCTTTGTTAAAAGGGTGTATTTCTGTTGTCGCGCCACATGGTAATATATTTTTGAGCCGTCTCTGCTAGAATTTTTCTTTATTCTTATCCTTCTCGTATGTATACTTTTCGCATGACAACTCCACCTGTATCTTTCAATCCTTTAAATATCGTCTCTAAAGGTGCTGTATTAGGGCTCTCTTTAGCTAGCCGCTTAGAAGAAAAACTTGGGTTCCCTTTGATTGAATTCGAAGTGACTGCTCAAAATCAAAAAGAAATTTCAGATGATGATGCCGGCCGGATTTTAATGATCCTTCGAGAATTTGAAAGGGGTCGTCCTGCCGAGGATTACTCTTCTTATCATAAAAAGAAAGACCGGTATACCGATGTTTTGCAATACACCGCGACAATGGTTCCTGTTTTTGACGAGCAGAATCAAAAAATCGATTTCAATGGAGCTCAATTTGTCACGGGTAATAAGAACTATATTCTGATGCAAGGTCCCAAGGAATCGACGGTTGACCTTACTAAAATGGTGATGACTCAAAACGATGTCAAACAGATTGTCTGTTTAACGCCGGTGTTGGAAAATGACAAGGTTAAATGTGAGTGTTACTGGTTTGGTTGGAAGACAGAAGAGCGGGAAGGTTTTTTTATCAGAACGCCTCGCAAATCAGATGGTTGGACGCCCGATATAATGTTTCATTGTGAAGTGTGGCCGGATCAAGGCGTTCTTGCAGATATTGAACCTTTCATCCAGCTTATCAAAGAGCAGAGAGCGCGATATCAAGGCGGCGCAATTGCCGTTCATTGCAGCGCAGGAGTCGGCAGATCAGGCGTCTTCATGGTGGCAACTCTCATGATGGATTTAATGGATCAAGGCGCTCGTGTTTTGAATCCTGTCCAACTGATGACTCAGATCCGAGAAGTCAGACCTGCCATGGTTCAGACGAGAGATCAGCTCAAATTTTGTTTCAAAGTTGCAAACTATTTATTACAAAATAGGCTATAATTTCCTTCATGAAAGTTTCGGAAGCTCTGTTTTATCCTTACTCGCAGGCCCAGGCTCATTTCAAACAGGCGGCCCATTCTGAGTGGAAAAATTGGACCGTCCACTATGTCGTTGGAGCTCTTGAATGCATTCCTATTATCAACTACCTTGTTCTGCTAGTAGATCTTGCAGTTAAAGCTCTATTCAAAAAGGCCCCGGAAGCTCCGGCTAGACCGACTCACGAGGTTGAACTGCGCACTTTAAATTTTGATACCTTTGTAGAGAGATTTGGAATTTCATTCGAGACACCTCTTCAACTCGAATTGAAGGAAATACAGGAAAATCAAAATCTCTGGACAGAAGACAGAGAGAATATGGTTTGGGGTAGAAGAGTTCGAGTTATCCGAGAAACAATTAACGAATTGCTTCAGTTTATCGATAACGACTCTTTAAAAAATCTGCAAAAGGATAAAAACAAAGATCCTTATGAGTTGTATCAAGAACTAAAAGGAATCTGTGCAAGGCTAAACGAGACTGAACAAAGTGTGGAACAACAGAAGCGGCAAACTATATCTGATGCTTTCAGACAAATCCAAATTCCTGGGATCGAATCAGTCGATGCATATGTTCGAAGTTTAGGTTTTGCAACGCCTGCTGATTTCAGAACATACTATGATGTACAACAGACGCTTCTTTCGGCGCGGGGAATAAAAACGGTTATCGATTTAGACTGCTTAGGACTCCGGCTCTGGAATGAAGATCTGCTCACGCTAAAGGGTTTTCAATGCCTTTTTAAACAAGGAATCGGTGAAGAGCAGTATGCAGTCTATCGGGACGCGCTTCGCGGAAAATTAAGAGAAGATGTGAATATTACAGTTCCCCTCGATGAAAATGTATTGGATCAAGATATTGACTTACTTATCGAGCAGTTTCAAGAGTTTGTTGTCTTAAGACAGAAAGAACTTCTAAAAACATATCTGAACCAAAATCGCGGCCATGCGGTCTGGCAATTGGTTGTTGATAATCCGAACATGGGACTGCAAGAATTTTGCCAGCTGCATAATATACAAACACCTAGCGGTTGTTACGCGCTAAGTGTTGTTTTAGAGCAGGGAAATTAATTCCAAGACAGGCTTCCAGCCGACTGATATTCAGTCACACGTGTTTCGAAGAAGTTCTTTTCCTTTTGAAGATCGATGGTTTCGCTCATCCAAGGGAAAGGGTTTTTCGATTTATAGATCGGTTTGAGGCCGATTCTTTCTAATCTACGGTCTGCGATATATTGCACATATTCACGGAACATCGGGGCTGTCAGCCCTAAGATGCCGCGGGGAAGGCAGTCTTGCGCATATTGGATCTCGAGTTCAACGGCTTCTCGGATGAGGCTCGTGATATGTTCTTGGAACTCTGGTGTCCAGAGTTCTAAATTCTCTTCTTTGATGCTGTTGATGAGGTCGATCCCGAAATTGAGATGGATGGTTTCATCTCGGAGGATGTACTGAAACTGCTCGCCGATGCCTGTCATTTTGTTTTGACGGTGGAACGAGAGGATCATTACGAATCCGCTGTAGAAGAAAATTCCTTCCATGATGATGTAGTAGCCGATGAGGTTTTCTAAGAATTTGCGGGCGCCTTCTGGAGTTGAGGTGCTAAAGCCGGGTTGCATGATGTCTTGTGTTAGATTCATCTCAAACTGATCTTTGGCGTGGATCGTATTGATCTCATTGTACATGTTAAAAATCTCACCCTGGTCAAGAGAGAGG
>JAGOLG010000075.1 GCA_017994195.1 Rhabdochlamydiaceae bacterium | reverse complement strand
GATTTCTCAGATGAGTTTATAGATGAAGATATTGTAGAGGACTTCCCAAAAGATTGGATTGAAAATGATCTCTGATGACGAAATCAAAAAGTATATAGAAGATGTAGGAGATTCTGGAGGCAGTTGGCTCTTCTCTGATGACGATGAAAAAGTTAAAGAGGCCTACTATCTATCACACTCTCTCATGCCAGAGCTTGACATGGATAAAGACTGGGCAGATTTTCTAAAAAGAAGGTGTGCAGTATGCGGTGTGGAAGATCCAAACAAGGTCCATCTCTTTTCTCCTAGTAAAGAATTTGCACAGAAGTATCTATTTATTCAGTCTGATGAACTCCATAAAATAGTCTTCACAAGAATGTGTACTATCTGCTCTAAGCATCCTGGATTTATTGATGCACTAAAAAGACAACTTATAAAAATTTACAGTGGCACTAATTAGGTATGGTGAAGATATTTAAGCCTAGTTTTAAGAGAGTGGTAGAGGCATTTAAACCTAAGACCTTTGATCCTGTACGAGATAGAGATCAAGCGCTTCACAAAACAGAAGAGTGGAAGAAATTTAGTCGTAGATATTTAGAAAATAATCCAGAGTGCTATGTATGCGGGGATAAGTCAGAAGTCTCAGACCATTTAGAACCTAGTAAGGGTCGAAAAGAAGTTTTCGAGAGGGATGGGAACTTTATCCCCCTGTGTAAGGTGTGCCATAATACCGTTACGGCGAAGATAGATGTTCGCTTTAGAATAGGCGGCAATAATTATACCAAGATAAAATGGCTAAATGATAATAGGCATAAAAACCAAGTCCTAAAGGACAGGGTGTTTCTAAAGCCTAAGTTTGTAAAGTACAGAGAAAAGTAGTAAGTTGTTAGCAACTTAAGGGAGATAATTATGATTTTCTTCATACTCTACGCAGTATTTCTATCCATTATTATCTGCCTATGGAAAAAACTAGGAGATACAATTTTATGAAATTTTCTGAAGCAATGTTGATGTTAGAGCAAGGCAAAAAGATTCGTAGAAAAACATGGAGACCAGACGCCTATTACATTTTTATACACGATTGCATTTTAGACGAAAACAACTTGCCAGTTTTTATGGCAGTTGACACTTCACTAAAGGCAGACTGGGAAGAATACGTTGAGCCCAAGAAAAAGCGCATAGTTAAAATGTGGCCTGCTGTTCTTAAAAGCGATAGCCATGGCCTTTGCTACTTTTTGTCAACAATTCTATACGATTCCATTGAGGATGCAAAAAAAGACTATGCCCGTGAGCTTATTCGCCTAGCCACAGAATATCCTGCTATCGAAATAGAGACTACAAATGATGAGTAGAGAAGATATACTTAAAAAAATAAAAGGTAACTATCCCTTGACATCAAGTATCAATAGGTTAGCCTCTCTGCTTAGAGGGGTCTACATGAAACTTTTTTTTACTTATTATGGGGGGAAATATCGTATCGCCCCACGCTATCCAAAACCTAAACATGACACCATAATTGAGCCATTCGCTGGTTCTGCCGGATACTCAATAAGATATCCGCACAAGAAAATTAAATTACTAGATATAAACCCTCGAATCATAGGGACATGGCAATACTTAATCAAAGTAAAGGAAAGAGAAATTCTTGCTTTGCCAGAAGTCTTTGAAGATGTCAGAGAGCTTAATATTTGTCAGGAAGCAAAATGGTTAGCGGGTTTCTGGTGCAACAAAGGGAGCGCGGAGCCGCGCAATAAACCCTCTACTTGGATGAAATCAGGAGTTCACCCGAATAGCCAATGGGGGGCCGCTATTAAACATCGTATAGCTTCACAGTTGAAAGATATTCGACATTGGGAAGCGTCGCTTGGTTCTTTTCAGGATATTAAAAATGAAAAAGCAACTTGGTTTATAGACCCCCCTTATTCTGCCGTTGCCGGAAGGCACTATACCTACAACGAAATTGACTACGAGAACCTTGCGGAGTGGAGTCGTAATCGAAAGGGACAAAAAATAGTATGCGAGATGCAAGGAGCAAACTGGCTACCCTTCGAGACATTTCATACAGCAAAAGCACTTGAAGGGCCGCGAGGCGGAAAGAAAATAAAGGAAGTAGTATGGCTCGGATAGGGTTTTTCAAATTACTTTCAAAGGCAGCGCAACCCTTGAAAACATTACGACAGGCAAAGGCAAAACCGAAGTGCGGTGATTGTAGCGAAAAGAAAACTCGTTCAAGTAAGCCTGCAAATGCTTCGGAGAAACAGCATGGAAAGTCCCATGAACCGAACGCTTAAACTGCGACCAAAATCCTTCGATTATATTTGTGTGAACATCTCCGCGAACATACTCGCCTCGACCGTGGCGAACAGTCTCATGCAAATGGCCGAGAGATTTTACTCGGTTATAGCTATTGCACTCATCGGTTGTGATAACCGAATTGGGCGACACCATAGAGTCGATCAAAGGCATAAGAGTGACTTGCTTCACATTGGGAATAACTTTCGTTTTAACGCTGCCCTTGCGCTCAACGACTCCGAACACAGGCGTCTTTCCTTCGGCACCACGACCGCGTTTTCCTTTGCGAATACCGCCGACATAAGTTTCATCAGCTTCAATAATTTCCTTGCCGAGAAGTGGAGTATCGTCCTCGCTCATAAGAAGTCTGATTTGCTTTGCGATCCGCCAAGCGCATTTATAGGTAACGCCCAAATGCCGCTCCAACTCTTTTGCGGCGACTCCGTTCTTCGATTGGCTCATAAGGAAAATAGCGTGAAACCAAAGAGTCAAAGGTGTTGGGCTTTTATGAAAGATAGTGCCTTCTGTGGGCGATACTTGAGCGCCACAAGCACACGCATACGCTCTACGACCTTCGATTGGGTGAAAGGCACTCTTGCCGCATTTGCACTTAAGGCCGCTCGGATAACGCTTTTTAAAGATATGATTAAGGCACGTTTTATCGTCGGGAAAGTCGCGTTTAAAGTCTTTAATCGTGTACTTCATTCTTATAGAATAACAGGAAGGTTACTTGATGTCAAGGGATAGCTACCAAATATTAAATGACTAGATACACAGCATTCGTGTCTGATGGCTGGAAGGAAAGAATTAGAATGAAAGAAAAAAGTGTAGCGAGTAACATAGGCCGTATTTTAACTTTAGTTGTTGAAATTTCAGATGATGAAAAAGCTAAGCATATTTGGGAAAATCATTCTTGGGGTTATAAATCAGATAAACATAAAACATCTCCCTTTGGTTTTAGGGTATTGAAGATCAGCGACGACGATGTTGTGGCTAGATGTCATGTCCTTGAAGAAATGGTTGACGAATATGAGGGCTATGAAAAGCCATGACACCCACCGAGCTTCTAGTAAAAACGTGGATCAAATACTGCGAGGCCCATCAGATAGATAATCTCTCTTGCGGGATGGCAACACGAAAACTTGTGGAGATGATTGAGGAGCATATGTCGCAAAAAGCTGAAATAAACGACACATCAAAAGAACATGTCGCTCGAAACGATATATCCGAGCAGCGGTTAGGTGAATACAGAGCAGGCCATTACTCTTCGGATATGATCTCAGCTATGGTTAAGGAAGCTTTTAAGAGAGGCATGGACAAGGTGTTGAGTCGGGTGCCGAGGTCTGACGAAATAACAGAAGAAAGTGATGCACATTATGTCACGCTTGAAGGACGTATGATCTATTTTGATAAAGCGTTTAGGCATGGTGTTGATTTTGTAATAGAAAAGCTTAAGGAGCCGACATGAAAGAGTTTGAGTATGATTATGAAACTATGGAGATAAAGTACAAAGGTAAGGTTATTGGAAAATGGAATAACGAAGCTCATATAGATTATCCAGAGGACTTAATCTGGGACAGAGATATAGGGAGTTTAGCTAGAGAAATGTTTCTAGCATCTCGCACCGCTACACTGAAAGAGATGCTTGAGGCGTTGCCTAGCGATGAGACGATAATGAAAGAGTCTTATGGTTATGGGCATGAGGGAAGCAAGCTTTTTGAATTAGGTGTTAATTGGTTAACTAAAGAAATCCGAGCGATCATCGAGAAGAAATTGGAGAGTGTATGAGTGGATACATACGCGATATAGATGTTCACATTAGGAAACCAAGGCAGTGCTTTGGGTGTTTAAAGAAGATTGCCATAGGCAGCTTAATGAATTGCCAAACATCTAAAGACTGTGGACAAATTTTCAATACATATGTCTGCGAAGAGTGTTTAAAAATACCAAGTAAAATTATTGGTGAAGTTTTTGCAGAAGATTTTTTAGATGAAGGATATGCAAACATTCTTAGAGAGGAAGGATATTTAAAATGAACAACCCAAAAGACGAAGCGGCGAGTGAGTTTGAGAAAGCTTATGAAGAGTTTAGGCATAAGCATATAAACGCATCATTCATGCCGAAAGAAATGGCTAAGTTTATGTTTCTCGCAGGCAGGGCGTCCAAGGATATTCGTTTTCCGAGCAAAGAAGTAATTAAAAACGCCAGAGACACTCTTCAATATACTGGTGATAGATATGCTTTTGATAAAGCAGTGGAATGGGCTATTGAGCAAATCAAAGCGCTCAACGAGTGCGAGGGGATATGAATATGATAAAAATTAAAAAATCTGAAACAGCAGATACAAGAACGTGTGATTTTGCGAATGTAACAAAAGAAAAATTGCTTTCATCGAGTCAGCAACATATTGGCGACATTGTTTTAGCAATGGGCTTCTTTATCAATCAGCTTGTTATTTCATCGGGCAAACATGACTACGACAAACTAACAGCCATTGACTGGTTTCATAGTGATTTTATAACAGGATTTAAACAAACAGGCTGGTGGGATAACCATAGAAAGATTCACAGACACCACTTAGAACAAACTGACGGTATTCCAGAAGACATAAATCTTATTGACGTTTTGGAATATATTGCAGACTGCGTAATGGCTGGCATGGCAAGAAGTGGAAGCGTCCGAGAGTTAAAGCTTTCGGATGAGGTATTACAAAAGGCATTTAAGAACACTGCTGATTTACTTGCTAAACAAGTTGTCGTTGAACAACCCGAACAAAGCCAAGCGGATAACGGAGGGCGGGGTGAGTAAAAGCTTAGAATTAAAAAATGAAGCTATGGATTTATTAGATACCTATAATTTTGGCAATATAGATTCTGATGACGTAGAAGACCTTAAACAAACTATTAAAATTTTACTCGAAGTAGTAAGTGAAACGGCTAGTTCTGGATGCAATGTTTATGGTTTTTGCAATCCATGTTGTGCCGTAAAAGCCTTACATAGCACGATTCAATTATTGCATAGTGATGAATAACCGCGACGAGTGAGAGGGTTTATGACAACACAGAAGACGCCGGAAAATGCACCGTTAACATGTGCAGATATAGATAAACGTTGGGAAGCGTATTGGGAAAGCACAGATGGGAAGGAAGCTCTTAAGCCGTTTGAGGAACTTAATGCCTCACTTCTTAAACCCATTATTGATCGGGTTCTAGAAATCATGAAGTCTTCGAATAAGGGTGGAGTATGACAACACAGAAGACGCCTGAAGAGATAGCTGATGACATTGTTCGTGAGTGGTATGGAACTAGCGGGTGCCAACAGATATACGAAGGCATTGTTAAAGCCATAAAATCTGAGCGTGAACGCAGAATAATTCCTGACCTAGATAAAGTAAAAGGCTACCTATACGATTATGGAAGTAGGAATTATTCTACGCTTCAAATTAATGAGATCTATAATGCTGTAAAGCGCCTAAGCGAGGACATAACATGATGCAATTAATTTTAGATATAGTTCAAAGTCTAGCACTACTTTATATAGGCTTTAGATTTTCTAAGTTCACCTACCTTCAATGTGAATTAAATAGATTACAGAGTGAGCTAAATAATAATGAACATAATTTCATGAGGTCTCAGTGTGAATTAAACTCAACTATATCTAAAGCTATAAGTATTAAAAATACTGTTGAAACTATACCTAATGCCAGGGCATAACTATCCAGTATTTTTTATTAGCTGATGTTCCCATTCGATTTTGTAGCCTATCTTTTCTAAAATTCTTACCTGTTTTTCAGTAAAAGTTTTATGTCCAATGAGCTGTATGAGAAGAGCAGACATTTCACACAACGGGTAAATTCTTAATCGCCCATACGATTCTATCAGGCGTAGTTTAAGTAGAGTCATTTTATACCTTTCTTTATTGCTGCATCAATTTCCAATTTATTGAAAAGATATCTTCTCCCGACTCTATTTTTAGGGATCTTCTTTTTATAGATAAGACGATATAGAGTCTCCTTAGAGATTCTCATATACTGCGCGCACTCAGTAAGATTCATCCAGTCTGTAATCACCTTAGTCTTTTTCATTTTCTCCCCTTGCTTTTTTGATTACAGCCAATGCATTTTCATAAGACGGTGTGCCCTCCCACCCAGACATAACTCCAGTGTGGAAAAGGCCCTCTAGAATTTCTAGCATTTCAGGAGCGGCAGCTATTAAAAGAGCGTCAGAAAAATCTTGATCTGATACTGTAAAATCTTTTATAGGAATTTCTTTTTGGTCCCCTGGGTGTGGTGTTACTCTACAAATACGCCTAAATTTACCACTATATTGGGCACATATTTCTGGTATTTCTCTGGTCGAAGCCAGTCTAAGGGCCCAAGGTCCGGGTGTGTGCTTTTTTATCTTTAATTTAATGTCCATAAATGTTCCTTATATGTTTAACGATAGCTTTATAGGTGGGCCAAGTAACATTGATACCCCACATTCTCCATAGGCCGTCTTTATATTTGGAGAATGTTATTTTATGTAAAGTATAACAGCGTCTCTTTTTCATTTTATCCCCTGTCTGTATTCGAAGATAAATGTATTGATAAGCCATTCAACATAGCCTGTGTTGTCTTTATATTTTAACCTCATTTTATCTAAGAATTTAAAGACATCTTTTTCAACTTCAGTTGTTATTCTTTTTCTTTTTAATTTAGGTTTAATCCTTTTTGTTTTGTTGCTCATACCACTATGAATGCATGTATTGTGCCGAGCCAGGAGTCCACTATAGTGAACCCTCAGCACTCTAATGCCGCAGAACTTTTAGTCAGTGTAAACAGAAAAGTAGACAGTAGGGGTATAAGGGTAGGGGAGTATCTTTTTTAAAGACGGGGCTCAAAAAACGGGGCGGCCCTCTATGGCCGTTTCGAATAATGTTACTAAGGATTCTCTTAGTAACAAAATCAGCTATTTTTGTTAATAAGATTGTGCTTATTGAGTAACTTAACCACAACCCACTTACTAGCTTCCGCGAGTTCTAGTGACTGCAAAAACAAATCTACTCTGTCAGGATAGGCCTCATCAATAGCCACAACTTTAGCTATAAATTCCTCTTGTTCCTCAAAGGAAAGATGACAGGAAAGCTCTCTAACTCTTCCTAGTGTTAACTGGCCTTGCTCATAGGTTTTCTTGAGATCTTGGGCCATTTCTAGTGAAAATGTTTCCATAATATTTTTGATTATATCAAAGTTGTTAACAACTTAAAAGTTTAAAATATTCTCCCAACTGGGATTTAATTTTCTAAAAATTTTCCTATAACTTATGTTTCTGGGGAATGGGTGTGGCAACCATGTTTTATTTCGATCTGGCTGGAAATGGCTTAAAAGTGATTTAAAACCTATAAACCACTTTTAAGCCATTTCCAGCCATCTCAGCTATAGGCCATAGCCATCTCGGCTATAACGCGTAACCATCTCGATTAAAACCGATTTGCTATCTCGGCTATAACTCAATACCATCTCTACTATAGGCCAAAACCATCTCTGTTATAAGGCCTTTCCAGCCATATTAAGAGCCTGTGTAAAAGTTCCACAGTTTTTAAAAACCTTAATAGGGTCCACGCTTCCAGGTCCACGCTTCCAGGTCCACGCTTCCAGGTCCACGCTTCCAGGTCCACGCTTCCAGGTCCACGCTTCCAGGTCCACGCTTCCAGGTCCACGCTTCCAGGTCCACGCTTCCA
>JAGOLG010000005.1 GCA_017994195.1 Rhabdochlamydiaceae bacterium | reverse complement strand
ATCGTAAATATTTTTAATATGGAGATTTATATTTGCGACAGTTGTTTGGAAAAGCTCTGCCATAAGCGTCTGAGATAACCAAACAGTACCTTGTTCAAGCCGCACCTCAATCCGCTGACGGCCATCTTCAGTCTGGTAGAGTAGGATTTGACCTTGATTCATCATTTTTTCATCGGACACGGCATACCTTAAAATATGAAAATTGGGGCAAGCTGGGATTGAACCAGCGAGGAACGGGTTATGAGTCCTCATCTAACAATCAACCACAACAGATGGCGATACTTAACGATAATAGAATCAACGCATTAAAGAGAACTGAAAGTTGCAGTCTACTGCCAATAGCCGTGATCAGTTGCGCAGAACTGCACCAAATTTGCAACAAAAATATGCTGCATTTTGGATACGAGTAAACCCAAATTCTTGATAATATGACTCTCTTTTAGAGGAATATATGGATCAGATAAAAGAAAAAATTGATTTCATTGAAGTTGCAAAGAAACTCATCGAAAAAACTAAGGCAAGAGAAACAAAAGTTCTTTTTAGGCTTTTCCCAATAAGAGGGGTGATGTTGGACCAAACTAATCTTGAGTTTTTTAAACAGACCTTGCCATCTCTTGAGCAAGTATGGGGCTTCCATGAATTCTTCTTCCTTTTTCATAAAACAAGCGATCTAAGGGGATATCAATAACTACAAATTGTTCCTCTCCTTCGTTGCTGCGTGCAATTTCTTGTCCATCGGGGTCGTAGATAACACTATGGCCAGGACAGACCATTTCTCCATCATCACTCCATACCCAATCAGCAGCAACTAGCCATAAGCGATTTTCATGGCTACGTGCGACAAAGTGACTGTAATAGGGTGGGCGCTTGGCATACGGGTGCTGCAAGGGGACCTTGTTACACATAGGACAGAAGAGAATAGTAGCGCCCTGAATAGCAAGAAGGCGTGCCGGTTCAAAGTAATTGGAATCTAAGCAGACGATGACGCCAAATGAAACACCTTTGCTTTGTAAGCACGAGAAAGTGACTCCTGGAGTGTAGTAATCGTGATAGAGGTAATGTTTTCTTTGGATACCCAGAAGATTGCCATTTTCAATGATTGCTACCGAATCGAAAATGTCATTGTCAGCTACTTCATTGAAGCCGATGATTATGGTGACACGGTACTGACTAATTTCTAGGAGAAAATCTTTAAAGATATTCCCCTGGACCTCCAGGCTTGTCTTCCTAGCTAGCGATTCTTGAGCATAATACCCAGTCAAAAAGCCTTCAGGAAAGCAGATAAAATCGATTTTCTCTGCATCTGCCTTTTGCAGTGCATTATGAATCTGCTCTTTTCGAGCATCAAGGATAGGTTTTGGAGCGGCTTGATAAGCGGCGACTCGAATTTGAGCCTTTAAGGGAAGTTCATTCATTTTTTTGCCTTCAAAAGGTCTTTCATAACAAGTTCCATTTGGTAGTGAGGCACGGGATGCCAGCTGGCAATAAACTCCCCAACTATCTTAAAGCCTACCTTTTGATATACATGGATTGCTCGTACAATGGAATTCTTTTATCCTCAGCCCCTTCATTAACCAAAGGATAAGATCATCGTCTAATGGATAAGTTTGTCCAGGCACAGTGGGTTGCCCTTTGTAAGTAATACCATTGCCATCAGGGACGTATCCCAATTGGAAGTAAAGCTTTTGTGCTGGTCCATAGTCTTTATATAATCCGACTCCAATTCCTAGTTGCTGATAACCTTCCTGGCTCGCAAGCTTTTCAAGCCATTTGATTAAGGCAGTTCCGAGTCCCTGCCCTCGATGATCTTCATCGATCCAGATTGCATTGATTTCTGGGATATTCTTATCTACAAAAAACGGGGATTCCGGTTTTCGTAGTAAGCTGCCGTAACCAAGGATTTCATTATCTTTTTCTAACACTGCAACGGTGCGAATATTATCTTGCTGCTCACGATAATATGTATTCCAGAGGACTTTAGTTTTCTCTGGAGTAGACCAAGGAAAAGAATATCGACTAACTATTTTTGCAATATCATGCACATTCATGGGTCGTATCAGATTTTTAGCAGGAGCTTCTATGAGATGTGAAGGATATAAAGCAAGGGACTTAATCTTTTCGACATTTTCGCTAATGCTTGCTTGATGCGTATCTATCTCCAAGTCATAAGAGGCATCAACATGTACTTTATGAAACTGTCCTCTTGCTGATCCTAGGATACGATTGCCTCGCTCTTTTTCTCTCTGTTCCAAAACAGGAAGGGGAGCATTTACTCCAACCCATAAAACTTGAAAGCCTTTTAGTGTTTTCTTCCATTCATCAAGTTGCTGTTTGCCAAAAGAGACATCATCAATAACAATGCGATGACCCATTTTAGCGAGTGCGAGGATGACTTCTTGAAATGTTTTGCCTATCTTTTGGGCGTAGGGGCCTGCTTGCAGTTCCTGAATGGGATTGCCAGATGCATCTTCACTTTTCTTCCAACTGTATCCGATAGGAGCTTCTCCCCCCGTCCAATCATTAACCTTCTCTGGCATCCATCCAATGATCTTATCAATCCCAACATGCAGAAAAGGTTCCTCAAATGCATGTTGTAATGCTTTTGCAAGAGTTGTCTTTCCGCTACTCGATGGCCCATTTAAGTATATGATCTGCACAGGTTCTTTTGTCATACTGCACGCCAGTGTTCGTTTGTCAAAGAAGTTAGAATATGATCTTCCCATTGCCCGTTAATAAGCAGATACTTTTTAGCATGCCCTTCAACCACAAATCCAAGTCTATGAAGTAGTCGAGCACTTCTTTCATTTGATGGCATATAATTGGCCATTATCCGATGGAGATTTTGCGTTTCAAACATATATTCAGTAGCCTTTGCCACAGCTTCTGACATAAGCCCTTTCCCTTGAAAGGCTGCACCAATGTGATAGCCCAGATAACAAGCTTGAAAAGGACCTCGAAAGATCTGAGAAAAATTACAGAAGCCAACTATTTCATCTTCAGGATGATCTCTAAGAAATAATAGAAATCGAATGGATTTGCCTTCTTTAAACTCTTGTTCCCATTGTATTATCTGAGCTTTATGATCTTTTTTTGGCTCTCCAGTTGCTGATCTCCACGGGGACATATGACCTATATTTCGTTCATCAAAAGCTTGAAATGGAACGCTATCAGACTCATTAGGCAGGCGAAGAATTAGTCGATCAGTTTTAAGAAGAACCATATATTTTCACTGAGTAAAGTTGGGGAAATCATACATCTTTTTTCGCTTTAAGAAATATGGGGCAGAGTGGGATTGAACCACTGACCAACGGGTTATGAGTCCGCCGCTCTAACCACTGAGCTACTGCCCCTCTGGAAATTCAGAGGTCTTATCATACTGAAGAGGGATGTGCTTTCGCAATGTAAAATATTTTTTGGATTTTATAGGGAAGTCAGTTATAGAGACATTTAGAACAGGTTGCAAGGAGCATTATGCTGTCTAGGTCGATAGTCCTATCTTCGCTTTTTTTGATGAGCTTGGGAGCGAATGAAACTGGCGGGGAAATTGTAAAAATTGATCCGGAGCTTTCGGTCATTCGAGGAGGAGATCAGCTTCCGGTTGAAAGTTTTGAGCATGCAACCGATCCGTATCTTGAAGGCTATATTCAGTCGCTGATCGATACCAACTACTATGAATTCGATGTGATTGTCGTGGTCAAAGATCACCACGTGACTCTTTATAATCTTCCTAATAACGACCTGATTTCAAAAAGTATTGTTTCTTATATTCAAGATTTACCAGGCGTAAAGTCGGTTGAAGTGAAAAAAGAGCTGACATCAGAAGAAGTCATTGCTCGAAAAAAATATACGGAAGCGCCTCGCGTGTCTGGGGTTTGGTTTCCTCAGACAACAGTTCTCTTTCAGCCGCTCGTGGCAGATCCAAGAGAGCCTGTTTATTCTGTCAATTATCGAGCAGGCGATAGGGTGATGGGCCGTAAGGCTATTGCTGTCTCATTAGGGGATGACTTTCCATTTTTTAGATGGCTGAATGTCAATGGATCAGGCGCAGATGTGCAGATTGGGATTTCTGCAGGGGTCTGGGCTGTGTTTAACTTCAGTCATGTTCTTCATAGAGGAGGAGGCGATTGTGAGCTGATGAATACGGACTATTTGGTGGGCATTCCGGTGTCCTATGCCTGCAATAAATGGTCATTTCGCATGCGCCCTTACCATATTTCAGGACATTTGGGTGATGAATTCATTGTCGACAATCCAAAGTTTTTAAAGAAACGCAAAAATCCGAGTTTTGAAGCCATTGACTGGATCAACTCTTACCAGTTTTCCAGCGGGCTAAGAGTCTATGGTGGTCCGGGTGTGGTGTTTCACAGCGACCCTTCATTTAGGTTAAAGCCTTTGTATGTGATGTGGGGAACAGAAATTCGTTTGTTTGGCCAAAAGCTTTACTATCACCGTCTGTATGGAACGCCGTTTTTTGCTGCCCACATGGAAAACTGGGAGCAGCATAACTGGGAGCTTGATATGTCATTTAAAATGGGATACGAGCTGAGCAAGCTTCAAGGCGTCGGCCGTAAGATGAGGCTGTATGTTGCCTATCATGAGGGCTTTTCGTATGAAGGTCAGTTCTTCAATAAGCGCACGCAGTATGGAGAACTGGGCTTTTCCTGGGGATTCTAAGGAGAGACAAATCCTTTTTCGTAGATGGGGCCTTGAGGTCCAATCTTGAGCGTTCCGCTGAAAAACTGTTTGTAGATTTTGAGTCCTTCAACGGCCGTTCGTACGCAAAAAAAGCAATTGCTGATCCATTCTGATCCGGCAATCGTTCCTGATTTAAGATTGCACTGGAACCGATGGGTGATTTTTTCAGACCAATAATCGGGCTCTCCGAAGAGAAGAATAGGTGTGGCTGTCGTTGCGCCGACTTTTCTGCGGACTTCTTCTAAAGCATACTCAAAATCCGTGCCGATTCCCCCCATTAAAAAGAGAGGGAAATCGAGGTTAAATTCCGATTGTCTTTCGACGAGTTTATCCAAGCGGTAAGTCATCTTGGCATCAATATAAGGATTTTGGTTTTGTTCGTTGACAACAGATCCTTTTTTTCCACGGAAGTCCATGATATTAGCGCAAGAGAGGATGCCGAGCGATTTGGCAACACGGTTGCCAAGGCTCATCGTGCCAGGGCCGCCTCCGGAGACAAGCGCGATGGGGATGTCGGGATTTAAGAGGGGATGGTTTACTTCGCTGCGAAGCTTTAAAATGCCCTGAAGGAGCTCTGTGAGTTCTTTATCAAAATCAAGATCCAGAAGGTTAGAGCCGTAAATGCCGAAAAGGGTGGCTTTCAAAAAGGTTTCAGTGAATTCAGGAGGAACGAACATGCCGGAATCTTTTCCTGGCTTGGGAAGATACTGGAGCACTTTTTGAGAGGTTCTATCAACCCAATAAGTAGGAATGCCGAATTTTGCAAGATCAAGCAGCATGGAGCGGTCTTCATGAGAGAAGAATTCTCCATAGGTGAGAGAGGGTGATTGGAAATAAATCCGCTTGAGATATCTGTGGATTTGATCATTGAGGAGCATTTGCTTTAAGAGTGGAGAGGGAAAGTAACGAGTGAGGAGAATGCCTTCGCTGGTGATGATGCCGTCTTCGATTGCTTTTAAGAACGGATAAGAGGGCTGCTGGTGGATATATTTTTCAACAGCGGCAGCTTGACGGTTGGGATTAATCACGCCTGGAAACTCGCTCATGCGCGGCTCGCGCGCGATCCAATCGGTCGGTTTTAGTTTAAGGAGCTGCTCGCCTTTGACCACAAAGACGGCAGCGAGATGATGCATGGGAGCGGGTGTTGTTTCAAACGCTTTAAAAAGCGCCTGCGGCTCTTCCAGCGCTGCCTGGAGCTGATCGCGGTCGGCAAAAAAGACATGCTCGCGGTGAGGCTCTAGTGTGTAAAATTCAAGGGGGATGTCTCGCAGCTCTTTTTCCGATGAGCCGAAGAGTTCATAAACGTCTCCGGAAGCTTGAGTGTCAGGTTGAAGAACGGAAGCAGACGTGTGAAACACTCCTTGGGGAAGCATGTCTGCGATGACGCGTCCAAAAACCGTACGAATATGAAGAGGAAGCGTTTTCACAAGAAGAATATCTCCTGAATGCACAACTCTTGGAGCATCGGTATTCCACTCCTGATCGAGCTGAAGTAGTTTTCGGAGAGCTGCCTCTGGATCAAGCAGCCCCTTCGCAAGGGTAGGAAGCAGCCCTTCGACGGATTTATTATAGGTCACTGTTCCTTCTAAGAGCGCGATGTAGGCAACTGCACGTCCCTCGATTTTTTCTAAAATGAGCCCGTCGGTTCCTTGCAATCCTCCAAGGGATAAAAGGGGTCTACCTTCCCGATCCGATCTGCCAAACATCCGCGTGAGGTATTCGGGATCGCGCACTCTTCGCCGGTCGTCTGCTGCAAAAAGTTTTCCGATGTAAGCGCCGGATGTAAGAAGCGGGAGCATGAGTTTTGCAAGGGGTCCGAGCGCATCGATCTTGAGGCGGCAGATGGCTTTATGTTGATGGGGAATAAGCTCGAGATCTAGGAGGGTAGCGTTAAGTCCGAGCTGGGCCAGCGTGCTTTTAAAGTTAAAAACTACAAGCTCTTTTGGAATCGCGTATCCCACAAAAAAAGGGGAAATGTTTTCGATCTCAACTTGGACGTGAGATTTTTCAATCTGTGTAATTTTTCCATCCGGCGTAACAAGGTCGTAGTGGTCTGCGGATAAATAGCTCTCCATGGCCGCATCGTAATGCGTTCTAAGACAAGTTGTCAAACGTTCGATTAAAATGTTTCATATGTAGTTAGAGGGAAATGGAATTAAAAAATTAGATGTGGTAAAAAGGATGGCACTAAATGAGAGGTTAGTGTGATTAACGCAGTTGGGGAGCGGTTTGAGGTTTTACTTTTGAACTTCAATAAGGGGATCAAAGAAGCCCAGGAAGCTGAGGATTTTCTCAAAAGCAAGGGAATTACAAATATCGTAATCACAACAAACTACGCTTTAAAGGTCGCAGGGATTGATTGGACGAACAAAAGAGTTTTAGTGATGCTTACCGATCATAAGAACAGCAGAAACCTTGAGCTTTTCTCGAGCATGATAGGGCATGTAAATGCATCTTGCAAACAAGGTAAGGGTCATTTTCTTTGCTATAATGCAGCTAGTGATCACAATAGAATAGCGACTGAATGTGCAACGAGTGCAGAAATCGGTAAGTATCTCTATGTCAACGATCCTTCGTATGATGCAGTGTTTGAAGCATGGAGACGACGTTGTACCATTGAAGAACTGAATATCGATAAAGGTGTAGCAACAACCCCTTTGTTCTGGAGGGTGTTTAACCCGGTGGGCGTCTTTGCAGTAATGGCTATTATTGCTGGGATTTTTGCTGCAAAGCGTGGGTATTTTAGCAATTTGTTTTCTTCTCAATCATGGCTTAAACTAAATTAGGAGTGGGTATGCTTAGAGCGTTATGGTCGCCGTTTGATGTTGTGCTCGTTACGAATAATGAAAAAGAAGACGGAATTACAGCAAGGACTTTTCTTAGTCAGAATGGAATCCGAAACGTTCAAATCAAATCAATTTCATTTAATGATTCAAATAGAGAGCAGCTTAGAGGAAAAAGAGTTCTTTCGATCTACACTCCGGGTGGTTCGGCCTATGAGCTTGCAATAACACCGCATAGTCGCCTGAAGGATAAATGTGATAAAGCGGGCGCTGTTTTTCTTTTGTATGTAAAGCCTCAAACTGACCAACACAGTAGGAATGATAAAAAGTTTAAAGGTTGCTTATATGGTGTAGATGATGCGTTCCAAAAATGGGCAAAAATAACTACTTCATTCACGACGCTTGTTAGACCGATGTGTGTTATAGCAGCAGTTGCTATCATTGCTGGGATTTTTGCATCTAAGCGTGGGTATTTTAGCAATTTGTTTTCTTCTCAATCGTGGCTTAAACTAAATTAGGAGTAGGTATGGAAGCAGCAGCCCCCTTTGATCCCTTAACATACATGAATACCTTTCGACCTGTCTCTAAACCTTCTGCATCGCTTGAAATTATCAAGCGGATTAGTTTTTTTGTGATGGGGTTATTTGCAGCAATTTGTCCTCCATTAAGAGTTCACTTATTAAATCGTCTGTTTCCTGTATTTGAGGTTGTGCTTGTCAGAGACTCTGATCAAGACTTAAAAACGGCTGAACAATTTCTTGAAAGTATGAGAATTTTGAACTCAAAAATCGAAGTGATGAGTCAAATTCAAGCCAAGACAGCCGATTTTACAGGGAAGAGAGTTTTGATGATTTGCCCTTCAAGTGTAAGCGCTACTGAATTAGACTTTGATGGGACTGTCTCTGACACTATTCGAAAAAAATGTATGGACGTTTCTGCCAAATATCTTTTTCTGCATCAAGGTCATTGGAATACAGTTGTTATGAAAGGTGCAGCCTCGGATTTTATTAAAAATCTGAATCTTTTTGCTACAGAGGCAAAGCAACATAAAAACTACTTTGATGCCGTGATCGAAAATTGGAAGCAGCCCTTTCAAGCTTAGGCTTTTTCTAAAATTCACAGCTCATTTTGATTTATCTCGCTTCCGTTATATAATGGAAATTTATGCAAGCAAGGTCACTAGGCACACACGACGGCTCTTTTCACGCAGATGAAGTAACGGCTGCTGCGCTTCTACTTGTCTTCAACCGGATTGATCGGAATAAAATTATTCGTTCGCGGGAGCTGAGCGTTTTGGATCAGTGTGAATACGTCTGCGATGTGGGAAGCATTTATGATCCTGCAAGGAAGCGATTTGATCATCACCAGGTCGATTACAATGGAGAGCTAAGCAGCGCAGGAATGGTGCTGCGGTACTTATATGATCAAGGCGTCATCGACAAGAAAATATTTGAATTTTACAATGAGTCGCTGATTTTAGGGGTCGATGCACATGACAATGGACGGGTGGTGCTGGAAGTGGGTGTTTGCACATTTTCTCAGGTGATCGCTAATTTTGTGCCGCCGGTTTACGATGCGCCGGTAGAGGTGATGCGGCAAGCGTTTGATGAGGCGGTTGATTTTGCTGCGGGGCATTTGAGAAGGCTACTCGAGCGGTATAAATATGTTGAAGCGTGCCGCGAGGTTGTGGAATCTGCGATGTCAAAGCAGGATGTGGCATTAGTTTTTGACCGTGCGATGCCTTGGATGGATGTCTTTTTTGAAATGGGCGGGGAGCGGCATCCTGCCCAATTTGTGATCATGCCGTCGGGGTCTCATTGGAAGCTTAGGGGTATTCCTCCGTCGATCCGCGAGCGAATGAAGGTTCGAGTCCCTTTGCCTGAGAAATGGGCGGGGCTGATGGATGAGCAGCTGAAAAAAGCTTCAGGAATTGAGGGCGCAATATTTTGCCATAAGGGGCGCTTTATTTCGGTTTGGGAAACAAAAGAAGATGCAATGAAAGCTTTGGAGAGGGTGATTGGATGACAATTTTTTGGCAAATTATTGAGGGAAAACTGCCGGCGGAGAAGGTTTTTGAAAATGAGCGAATACTTGTGATCAAAGACAAATATCCGGTGGCTCCTGTGCATCTTTTGATCATGCCTAAAAAGGCGATCCCTAATTTGCAGGCAGTAGGGCCGGAGGATTTAGGGCTTATTTCTGAGATGGTGCAGGTGGCTCAGCAGATGGCAGAGCAGTTTGAGGTTGCGGATGGATACCGACTTGTGACAAATAATGGAGAAGAGGGCGGACAGGTGATTTTTCATCTCCATTTCCACTTGATCGGAGGGCGCAGGCTAACACATCTGGCATGAGAAGGTTTTTAACGGCTTCGTTATTTTTGATGGGATCATTAGCTGCATCTGAAGAAGAGGCGGCGCGTCAGATTTATGCTCATTTAAAAATACATGATGCAAGAGCTGCTGTTGATGTGGGAAAAACGCTGTTGGAAGAGTTTCCTGAATCATCGGCAATTCGTCTGGCATATATTCAAGCCCTTTCTGAAAAAGGGGATGAAACGGCGGTTTTTCGCGAGTGGAATGTAAAGAGGGAAGAATTTCAAAAAGATCGCCATGCGCTGGAGATTTTAGCTTGGAGCGTGCTTAAAAAAGGCGAGCTTTCTCCTCAAACCCATATTCATCTTTCTTCTTTGATCGGCGCTTCCATTACACGGGATGTGCGCGCAGTTCCGATGCTTGTTGCTGCGCTACGAAGCTCTAATGCCATCCTTCGTCTTTTTGGGGTACGGTTTGCTGCCCATCTAGGAGATGGTGTGCTGCAAGAAGAGCTGGCTCGCTTAATTGAAGAGGAAAAAGTTTGGTTTGTACGTCAAGAGGTGATTGAAGCCATTGGACAGCTGCGGATCACTTCTTTAAAACCGCAGCTTGTGAAAATTGTAGGGCATCCTAAAACGATTGCAGAAGAAAAGGTCAAGGCAATTTTGGCATTAGTCCAAATGTACGATGGCGTCCGGACAAAAGACTTGGATCATCTTTTAGTAAGCCGGCGCGCAGGGCTTCGGCAGCTGGCATGCGAGCTGATCGGTTATTTCGATCTCCATTTAGATGCGCCGAAGCTGAATAAACTGTTGGGAGATTCATCGCCCGATGTCAGAACTTACGCGCTAAAGACACTGGGACTGATGAACGTCAAAATCAGCCAGGAGATTTTAGCAAAGCTCATGGAAGATAGTTACCCCCAGGTTTCGATTACGGCGGCGTGGGTGGCATGCCGTCAGGGCAGTGCTGGAGGGGTGGAATCGCTTAAAAAATGGCTAAAGGACATCCATCCGCGTTGGAGATGGATGGCGGCCTCGATCCTGCCGCGTTGCGGGGCGCTAGCACTTCCGATGATGCAAGAGCAGCTGACTGCTCATGAAGATCCTTTTGTCAAAGCCAATATTGCGCTCGGCCTTGTCGGGCAGAGAATTCTTGTTGAAAAAGCCAGCCAAATCATTGATGATTTTTTTCGTGATCCTGAAACAGGCCCTCTCATGTGGGACGACTCGACTTCTGTGCAAATGATTGTGCCGAATATGGAGCGTCATGTCGAGCATATCCAAAATTATCCCACCATGGTCGATCAGCTAACGCGTCTTGATTTACTTAACCTGCTGTGTATTTTGAAGTATCCAAAAGCTCAAGAAACAGTTAAAGAATATCTCAAAAAAGAGACGCTTGGTGTCACGGGTGCGGCGATCGCGGTGCTTCTTCAAGAAGGGGATGGTGAGTCTCTGACTGTGATTCGCGAGCTTTTAAAAGAAAGCGATCCTCATATCCGTTTGCAAGCAGCGCTTATGCTGGCGCTCTATGGAAACGATCCTTCAGCAATCAAAATCCTTCAAGAAGTTTATCCGCATATGAATCGTGAAACAAAGATTCAAATTCTAGAGGCAATCGGTCATGTCGGAACACAGGAGTCGATTCCGTTTTTAGTCGATATTTTAGGGGAGCCTTTTCAACTTTTAAGAGTGATTGCAGCGTCTGCGATCATTCAGTGTCTCTATCACTGATTATTTTAAGAGCTTCTTGCTGCATTTTTCGATAAAGGCTGTTTAGGCCGTTTGATCTGGCAGGCGAGAGGGCTTGGTGGAGTCCTATTTCTTTCAAGAAATAAGGGGGTTCTTTAAAGAGCGCTTCCGGGGTAGTGCCGGAGTAGACATATATAAGGAGGGCTGCGAGGCCCTTTGAGATCAGGGCTTCTGAATCGGCATTAAAATAGATCAAACCTTCTTTATAGGTGGTTTCAAGGTAAAGAATGCTTTGACACCCTTGGACAAGATTTTTTTCGATGCGCGCGCCGTACGAGAGCGGTGGAAGAGCTTTTCCCAATTCAATTATTTTTTCGTATTTTTCATCGGGTGATGAAAAATTAGAAAAAATCTCTATAAGTTGTTTCTGCGCATCTGCCATGAGGGCTCCCATTATAATGAAAAGGCTCTTTTAGATTAATAGGAGGTTTGATAAGATTTGCACTTTATCAGAGAGTTATGCCTAAAGAAGATACGATCAAGATTGACGGAACAGTGGAGGAACTCCTCCCAAATATGCATTTTCGAGTGAACCTGCAAAATGGAATGAAAGTCATTGCCCATCTTTGTGGAAAAATGAGAATGCGAAATATTCGGGTTCTAGTCGGCGATGTGGTGACTGTAGAAATGTCACCTTATGATTTGACAAAAGCCCGTATTATCTATCGACAAAAATAATTTTTTATTTTTTAACCCTTGAACTTATTTACTTTGCGAAGTATCCTTAGTGCCTTTAATGAAAGCCTAGGGGTCCGCTTTTCGTGAAAAGCTGTCCCCATAGCTCAGGCATAAATGAGCTTTACCTGTGTGAAATAAGTGAGCCCAGGTAGCTCAGTGGTAGAGCACTTGCATGGTAAGCAAGTGGCCGTAGGTTCGATTCCTATCTTGGGCAAATAAAGATATTAAATGGAGAAATTCAATGGCAAAGGAAACATTTCAAAGAAGTAAGCCGCACGTCAATATCGGTACAATTGGTCACGTTGACCATGGTAAAACCTCTCTGACAGCTGCGATCACTAAAGTGCTTGCAGAAAAAGGAAAAGCAAAATTCCGTGACTACGCTTCGATCGACAATACCCCTGAAGAAAAAGCGCGTGGTATTACGATTAACGCAACTCACGTTGAATACGAAACAGATAAAAGACACTATGCGCACGTTGACTGCCCAGGCCACGCTGACTATGTGAAGAACATGATCACTGGTGCGGCTCAGATGGACGGAGCGATTCTCGTCGTTGCTGCAACAGACGGAGCGATGCCTCAAACAAAAGAACACGTTCTCCTCGCACGCCAAGTGGGCGTTCCTGCGATTGTCGTGTTCCTCAATAAGATGGACATGATCGGCAAGGGCGACGAAGAACTCGTTGACCTCGTTGAAATGGAACTCGTTGAGCTCCTTGAGTCTAAAGGCTACAAAGATGTCCCAATCATCCGCGGTTCTGCTTTAAAAGCTCTCGAAGGAGATCCACAATACGTTGATAGCATCATGAAACTAATGGATGCAGTGGATGAAAAAATCCCAACTCCTATACGTGAAACTGATAAACCTTTCCTAATGCCTATCGAAGACGTGTTCTCGATCTCTGGTCGTGGAACTGTTGCAACAGGCCGTGTTGAACGTGGGATTGTTAAAGTTAACGATAAACTTCAGCTCGTCGGACTCCGTGATACAAAAGAAGTTGTTGTAACCGGAATTGAAATGTTCAACAAGATTCTCGACGAAGGCCGTGCTGGTGAGAACGTTGGAGTTCTTCTCCGCGGTGTTGAAAAAGAAGACGTTGAGCGTGGAATGGTCCTCGTGGCTCCAGGAACTACAAAGCCTCATAAGAAATTTAAAGGCGCTGTTTACGTTCTGACAAAAGATGAAGGTGGACGTCATAAGCCCTTCTTCAATGGATACCGTCCTCAATTCTACTTTAGAACAACAGACGTAACCGGAACTGTTACACTTCCTGAAGGTACAGAGATGGTTATGCCTGGCGATAGCGTTGAGATCCAAGGGGAGCTCATTGTGCCAATCGCAATGGAAGAAGGAATGAGATTTGCGATCCGCGAAGGTGGACGTACGATCGGTGCGGGAACAATTACAAAAATTCTCGACTAAGGCTATTTTTGAGAAGGCTGCTCCAGGGTTAATCTAAGAGCGGTCTTCTCAAAATATGTGTGACCAAAGAAGTGTTACAAGGGTGTGTAGCTCAGTTGGTAGAGCAGCGATCTCCAAAGTCGCTGGTCGGGGGTTCGAATCCCTCCGCACTCGATAGAAAGAATATAAATTAAGGATTAGAGATGGGAGTTCAGGTGGATAAGCTTGAGGCGCCTTCAGAAACAAACGTTCAGCCAAAAGCCGAAAAGGTTAGTTATCTGCAAGGGCTTAAAAATGAGCTTCGACAAGTAACCTGGACATCAAAAGAGGAACTTGCACTTTTCACAAAAATTGTTGTGGGTGCAACTTTTGCTTTTGGGCTTGGCATCTATGGTGCCGATCTTCTCATCAAAGGTTGTTTAACAGGATTTAAAACTCTCATCCACCTGATTTTTGGGTAAAACATGCATAAGTGGTACGTCATACAAGTAATTTCGAGCCTTGAGAAACGCGTAAAGAAGGCGATCGAGGAAAACCGTGAGTCTCAAGGGATGAACGATATGATCTCTGACATTTTAGTTCCCACAGAGAATGTGGCTGAAGTGAAGAGAGGACAGCAGCGTATCAGCGAGAAACGGCTTTGGCCTGGTTATATCTTAGTCAAGATGGAACTGACCGATGACTCCTGGATGTATGTCAAAAATACAAATGGTGTAATCGATTTTCTAGGCGGAGAAAGACCGATGCCGCTTCCTCAGCAAGAAGTCGATTCAATACTTACCGAACTCGAAGAGAAGCGTCAAGGCATTGTGCATAAACACAATATCGTGCATGGCGATCGAGTTAAAATTATCGACGGTGTCTTTGTCAATTTTGTGGGAGTTGTTCAAGAAGTCTTCCATGACAAGGGCCGTCTCAGTGTTCTGGTCTCTATTTTCGGACGCGATACACGTGTTGATGACCTGGAATTCTGGCAAGTGGAACAAGTGCCTCTAGAAGCTGAACATAATTAAAGAGTGAAATATGGCAAAAAAAGTAGTAAAAGTTATTAAATTACAAATTCCTGCAGGAAAAGCTAATCCTGCGCCTCCAATTGGACCAGCGCTGGGTGCTGCGCAAGTCAACATTATGGGCTTCTGCAAGGAATTTAATGCGAAAACGCAAGACCAGGCTGGCGATATACTGCCTGTTGAAATTTTTGTTTATTCCGATAAAACATTCTCTTTTGTCACCAAACAACCTCCTGTTTCTCGGCTTATTTTGAAAGAAGTCGGAATCGAGTCAGGTTCAAAAGTGCCTAATAGAGATAAAGTCGGAAAACTCACCAAATCCCAAGTGAAGAAAATTGTAGACCGGAAGAAACCTGATATGCGTGTGCGATCAGATGAAGCTGCGATGCAACTCGTCATGGGAACTGCCCGCTCCATGGGAGTGGATATTATTGAAGGATAAATATGAAAAGTAAACGCAATCGGGAGATGGCAAAACTCGTCGACAAGCAAAAGCTGTATAAGATCGAAGAAGCCATCGAAATTTTGAAGAAAGCACCACCGGTCAAGTTTGACCAGTCGGTGGATCTGGCGCTGAAAACAGGGATCGATACCCAGAAATCAGACCAGCAAGTGCGTGGCGTTGTCTCATTACCGAATGGGACTGGCAAAAAGCTGACTGTTCTGGTTTTCGCAAAAGGCGAAAAGCAGAAAGAAGCTTTAGATGCAGGCGCTACCTATGCAGGTCATGATGAACTCTTTGAGAAAGTCAAAGGGGGCTGGACTGATTTTGATGCTGTAATAGCAACACCAGACATGATGAGAGAAGTTGGAAAACTCGGTAAAGTGCTAGGACCAAGAGGTCTAATGCCAACCCCAAAATCGGGAACCGTCACCAATGATATCGCAAACGCCGTCCGCGAAATTCAAGCAGGACGAATCGAATTTAAGACCGACAAATTCGGTGTCATTAATAATGGCATCGGTAAATTGTCTTTTTCTAAAGAAAAATTGATCGAAAACGCAAAAACTTTTGTTTCAGCGATTGCGAAGACGCGTCCTTCTTCAACCAAAGGGCACTTCCTCGTTTCTCTTGCGATTTCATCGACAATGGGCCCGGGTCTTAAAATCGATATGAGCGGACTCCAGGAGGGTTAAAAGATGAGACAAGAAAAACAATTACTTCTCGATGATATTAGAGATAAAATCACCGGATCAAGCGGGTTTATCCTGACTCGTTACGGCAAGATAAATCCTAACCTGGCGTCGCAATTTCGTTTTGACCTCATGAAATCAGGGGGCGATTTCGAAGTTATACGTAAAACCATTCTTATGAAGGCAGCAGAAGCTGCTGGATTAACATTAGACCGTGCAATGTTAGAAGGTCATATCGGCGTTGTTTTTTCTAGCCAAGACCTTCTTGAAACTGCCAAAACAGTCTTTAAATTCAAAGAATCGAATGAAGACATGATGGAAGTTGTCGGTGGCCGTTTTGAAGGACAGCTCTACTCTGCAAAAGACATAGAAGCTCTTTCTAAACTCCCATCGAAACCAGAAATGCAAGCGCAATTCCTTGGACTCTTGGAAGCTGTGCCTTCACAGTTCCTCGGTGTCATTGACGCGCTGCTTTCAAGCACTGTAAATATCTTAGATAACAAAACAACCCAACAATAAAGAGAAAAGAGGTAACCCGTGAGTAAAACATTAGATCAAATCGTCGATGACTTAAGCGCACTTAGCGTGCTCGATATGTCTAAACTCAAAACATTGCTCGAAGACAAATGGGGCGTGAAAGCCGCTGCTGCAGCTCCCATGATGATGGCTGCTGCTCCTGCTGCCGGCGCGGCTCCTGCTGCTGCTGAGTCAACAGAGTTCGAAGTGACCCTGCAAAAAGCCCCTGACGACAAGAAAATCGGCGTCATTAAAGCCGTTCGTGAAGTCACAGGCCTTGGTCTCAAAGAAGCAAAAGACCTCGTTGACGGAGCTCCAAAAGTTTTGAAGCCTACTTGTAACAAAGCTGAAGCTGATGAAATCTCTAAAAAGATTGCAGCAGGCGGCGGACAAGTGACTGTAAAGGGTCTCTAAAAAATACCCTTCTATAAAGGGCGAGCAGAAGCTTTATGAAAAGCTTCTGCTCTTTGCTATTTAAAATCTCTAAACAGCCGACCTTATTTAAAGTCAGCTGCTTAGACATATTAAAAGGAGCGACTCGCAATGCTAAAACATGCCCCTGAGCGTATCAGTTATCGAGAGAAGGCAGAAATCATTGACCTTCCTAACCTGATTGAAATTCAGCTGAAATCATATCGCGAATTCATGCAAGCAGACGTTCTCCCACATGAAAGACTCAACGTTGGCCTGCAAGAAGTCTTCAATGAGATTTTCCCGATAAAGTCGTATGACGACAAAGTCGTTTTGGAATATCTTTCTTATAACTTAGGCGTTCCAAAATACACTCCTGAAGAGTGCATTAGACGTGGAATTACTTTCAATGTGACTTTAAAAGTAAAATTCCGTTTAACTGATGAGACTGGAATTAAAGAAGAAGAAGTCTACATGGGAACCCTTCCTGTGATGACAGAAAAAGGAACTTTTATCGTAAACGGAGCTGAGCGTGTTATCGTTTCTCAGCTGCACAGATCCCCAGGTATCTCCTACGAACAAGACCGCCATCCTAAAGGTGTTATGATTTATTCCTTCCGCATGATCCCTTATCGCGGAAGCTGGCTCGAAGCTTCATTTGACACCAGTGACATGATTTACATCTATGTCGACCGAAAAAAACGTCGCCGTAAGATTTTAGCAACCTCTTTCATCCGTACACTCGGATATTCTTCTGATGCGGATATCATCGAAGAATTCTTTTCAACACAGCGCGTCAAAATCAAATCTGAAAAAGATTTTACAAAACTCGTCGGTAAAATCTTAGCTGAAGATGTAGCTGATAGCGAAGGCGGAGTCATTTTTGGAAAAGCAGGGGAAAAACTCACCACTGCAATGCTCAAGCGTATGCTCGATGCAGGAATCGGCGCTATTAAAGTAGCCGAAGATGCAGATGAAACATCTCCCATTATTAAGATGCTAGCAAAAGACCCCACAGATTCTTACGAGTCTGCGCTGAAAGACTTTTATCGAAAAATCCGTCCAGGCGAGCCTGCAACGCTTTCAAATGCGCGCTCTACCATGATGCGTCTCTTCTTTGATCCGAAACGCTATAATTTAGGAAGAGTAGGACGTTATAAGCTAAATCGCAAACTGAAGCTCCCTACAACAGACGCTGATCTTGAAAATGTTACGCTTCGAAAAGAAGACGTCATCGGCGCCCTCAAATATCTCATTCGCCTAAAACGCGGTGATAGCGACGTGTCTGTCGACGATATCGACCATCTTGGAAACAGACGTGTACGCTCTGTTGGAGAACTCGTCCAGAACCAATGCCGCATCGGCCTGGCTCGCATGGAGAAAATCATTAAAGAGAGAATCAACTTATTTGACTTCTCTGCCGATACACTCACTCCTGGTAAAGTGATTTCTGCAAAAGGCCTTGCCGGAGTGCTCAAAGACTTCTTCGGTAGATCTCAACTTTCTCAGTTCATGGACCAAACCAACCCGATTGCAGAACTGACCCATAAACGGCGTCTGTCGTCTCTTGGGCCTGGCGGACTTAACAGAGAACGGGCAGGATTTGAAGTGCGCGACGTTCACCCAAGCCACTATGGCCGTATCTGTCCTATTGAGACGCCTGAAGGACCGAACATCGGTTTGATCACTTCTCTTGCTGCATTTGCAAAAATCAACGATCTCGGATTCATTGAAACACCTTACCGCATTGTGCGTGAAGGCGTCGTCACTGAAGAAATTGAATATATGACTGCAGACCAAGAAGAAAACTGCGTTATCGCTCAAGCTTCTGCTCCTTTAGACAAATACAACATGTTTGAAGAGCAAACTTGCTGGGCGCGCCATAAGGGAGAGTCTCTCAAAATTGAGACTCCAAAAATCACCCATATGGATGTCTCTTCTAAGCAGCTGGTATCTGTTGTCACAGGACTCATTCCATTTCTCGAGCACGATGACGCGAACCGCGCGCTCATGGGATCGAACATGCAACGCCAAGGCGTACCTTTGCTTCGCACAGAAGCCCCCATTGTAGGAACAGGCTTAGAGCACCGAACCGCAAAAGATTCCGGTGCCGTGATCATTGCTGAAGAAAATGGAACAGTTGAATATGTCGACGGATTTAAAATCATCGTCGCCGCAAAAGCCAACCCGCTCAATAAACGGAACTATGAACTCAAAAAGTTCATGCGCTCTAATGCCGGTACATGCCTCAACCAAACACCTATTTGCAACGTTGGCGATAAAGTAAAAGCCGGAGATGTCATTGCAGACGGCTCTTCCACTGATAAAGGGGAAGTCGCTCTCGGTAAAAACGTTCTTATGGCCTTCATGCCATGGTGCGGATATAACTACGAAGATGCGATTATCATTTCCGAGAAGCTTCTCATCGAAGACACTTATACTTCGATTTACCTCGAAGAGTTTGAACTAACTGCGCGAGATACAAAACTAGGAAAAGAAGAAATCACACGCGATATCCCGAATGTTTCCGAAGAAGCGCTCGCAAATCTTGGCGAAGACGGAATCATCCGCATCGGCGCTCAAGTAGAGCCGGGCGATATCCTCGTTGGTAAAATCACTCCTAAATCAGAAACCGAACTTGCCCCTGAAGAAAGGCTCCTAAGGGCCATCTTCGGCGAAAAAGCAGCCGACGTTAAAGATGCATCGCTGACAGCTCCTCCGGGAACTGAAGGCGTCGTGATGGACGTTAAAGTCTTCAGCCGCAGAGATCGTCTTTCTAAGACAGATGACGAGCTTGTAGAAGAAGCAAGCCGCATCAAAGATGTTCACCAAGAATTCAAGAATAAAGAAGGCGAGCTCGTCATGGAGCTGCATGAAAAACTCGGCGCGCTTCTCCTTGGAGAAAAAGCTCCAGGACCCGTCATGCATCGCAAAACAGGCGACGTCATCATTAAAGAAGGGGAAGTCATTACACAAGACAACCTCGAGACTTTAGAATCTGAAAAAGCCGAAGATCTTCTTCTTTCCGATCACGAAATCTACACAACATTAAAGCAAATTCTTCGTGAGTTTGATGTGAAGATGGAGACGCTCCAGACACAGTACAAAACTGAAATTGAGCATATGAAGAAAGGGGATACTGAACTCGATCCCGGTGTAATCCGCCAAGTCAAAGTCTATGTCGCTACAAAACGTAAGCTGCAAGTCGGTGACAAAATGGCAGGACGCCACGGTAACAAAGGGGTTGTCTCCAAAATTGTTCCGGAAGCCGATATGCCTTATCTACCGGATGGAACATCCATCGAGATGATTTTGAATCCTCTCGGTGTGCCTTCTCGTATGAACATGGGGCAGCTTCTTGAAACACACCTAGGATATGCCGCACGCAAGGCCGGAATCTTCGTTAAGACTCCAGTCTTTGAAGGATTCCCTGAGTCGCGTATTTGGGAGATGATGAAAGAAGTCGGTCTTCCAGAAGATGGAAAACTGTGGCTGTATGATGGACGCTCAGGCGAGCGTTTCGACAACCGCGTCGTTGTCGGCTACATCTACATGCTAAAATTGAGTCACCTTGTCGCAGACAAGATCCACGCTCGTGCAATCGGTCCTTACTCGCTTGTCACCCAGCAGCCGCTGGGAGGTAAAGCGCAGATGGGAGGTCAGCGCTTCGGGGAGATGGAAGTATGGGCGCTCGAAGCTTATGGAGCTGCGCACCTACTACAAGAAATGCTCACCGTTAAATCAGACGATGTCTCCGGACGCACTCGCATTTATGAGTCGATTGTCAAAGGAGACAATGTTCTTGTCGCGGGAACGCCTGAGTCGTTCAATGTTCTCGTTAAAGAAATGCAAGGACTTTGCTTAAATATCCGTACAGAAACAGCAGCACAGGAAGGGTAACAGAATGGAAGGTTTTCAAGATCAGCAGTTTGATAAATTAACGATCCAAATAGCTTCAGAAGATGTTATTCGTAATGAGTGGTCTCGCGGTGAGATAAAAAAACCAGAAACGATTAACTACCGCACCTTTAAACCCGAAAAAGGAGGACTCTTCTGTGAAAAGATTTTCGGTCCTACTAGAGATTGGGAATGTGCTTGCGGTAAATACAAAAAAATCAAACACAAAGGGATCGTTTGCGACCGTTGCGGTGTAGAAGTAACCCTTTCTAAAGTACGACGTGAGCGCATGGCGCACATCGATCTAGCCGTGCCTGTCGTGCATATTTGGTTCTTCAAAACGATGCCTTCGCGCATCGGTAACATTCTTGGCATGTCGACATCCGACCTCGAACGGGTCATCTACTACGAAGATTTCGTTGTTACAGATGCCGGTAGAACAACACTGGAAAGAAAACAGCTCCTCAATGACACAGAACTTCGCGAAGCCCAAGAGAAATGGGGACCTGAAAGCTTTACTGCCCGCATGGGTGGCGACGCGATCCGCGAACTCCTTGAAAAAGAAGATCTCCAAGCGCTTGCCGTCGACCTCAAAGACAAACTTCGTAAAACTAAGTCAATGCAAGCTCGGATGAAGCTAGCAAAACGCCTCAAGATCATCGAAGGTTTTGTATCATCTCCGAACAAAGCCGACTGGATGGTCATGTCATGCGTTCCTGTCATCCCGCCAGAGCTTAGACCTCTCGTTCCTCTTGACGGTGGACGATTTGCAACATCAGACTTAAACGACCTTTATAGACGCGTTATCAACCGCAATAACCGACTCAAGGCCATTTTAAAACTCAAAACGCCTGACGTCATCATCCGCAACGAAAAACGGATGCTGCAAGAAGCTGTCGATGCTCTCTTTGACAACGGACGCCACGGACACCCAGTCATGGGCGCCGGCAACCGTCCTCTGAAATCTCTCTCGGAGATGCTCAAAGGAAAGCAAGGACGCTTCCGACAAAACCTTCTTGGAAAACGGGTAGACTATTCTGGCCGTTCTGTCATCGTTGTCGGTCCTGAACTCAAGTTCAACCAATGCGGTCTTCCAAAACAAATGGCTTTAGAGCTTTTTGAGCCTTTCATCGTAAAACGACTCAAAGATCTCGGTTATGTTTATACGATCCGATCAGCCAAGAAGATGATTCAGCGCGAAGCGCCGGAAGTATGGGATGTTCTTGATGAGATCATCAAAGGGCACCCCGTTCTTCTTAACCGTGCACCGACGCTCCATAGACTCGGGATTCAAGCATTTGAGCCGACCCTCATCGAAGGTAAAGCTCTCCGCATCCATCCGCTGGTTTGTACAGCATTTAACGCTGACTTCGACGGTGACCAAATGGCCGTCCACGTCCCTCTTTCAGTAGAAGCGCAAATCGAAGCAAAAACCCTTATGATGGCTCCGGATAACATCTTCCTGCCTTCATCTGGTAAACCGGTGACAGTGCCTTCTCAAGATATGATCTTGGGACTGTACTACATCATGCATGATCCTCTCTACTCGCCAGAAGAGCATGGAAAGAAAACAAAACTTTTCGGCAATACTGAAGAAGTGCTCATGGCTCTTTACGGAGGTTGCAGTTTCAATCGCCTCGATGATAAAAAAGAAGGTGCACGAGCAGATGATCTCGGACGCGGCCTTCATATCCACGAGAAAATTAAACTCAGACTTCCATCAGGAATCATTGAGACAACACCTGGCCGTGTCATCTTTAACACGATTGTTCCTAAAGAACTCGGTTTCCAAAACTATGCACTCCGTAAGAAAAAACTTTCAGAGCTCATTTTAGAAACCTACAAAAAAGTAGGCCTGGAAGCTACCGTCCAGTTTTTAGACAACCTCAAGAACCTCGGCTTTAAAGAGGCGACAAAATCGGCCCTCTCAATGGCTGTTAAAGACGTTCGAGTTCCTGCAAACAAACAACAAGTGATTGACGGAGCTCTTGCTCGGATTGAAGTTGTTCGTAAGCAGTACGAAGACGGCGTCATCACAGATGGTGAGCGTAAATCCAAAATCATCAGCATCTGGACTGAAGTGACAGACTCCCTCTCAGAAGAGCTGTTCAAACTCATCAGTCAGCCCAATGGCGTAGAGCTTAACCCGCTCTTCCTCATGATGGATTCCGGCGCCCGCGGTAACAAATCGCAGGTAAAACAGCTTGGAGCTCTCCGCGGACTGATGGCAAAACCATCCGGAGAAATTATTGAATCTCCGATTACGTCAAACTTCCGAGAAGGACTATCCGTTCTTGAATACTTCATCTCTTCTCACGGAGCCCGTAAAGGTCTTGCCGATACCGCGCTTAAAACAGCCGACTCCGGTTACCTTACACGCCGCCTCGTTGACGTTGCTCAAGATGTGATCATCACCGATCAGGATTGCGGCACGCTCAATGGAATTGAGGTGAGTGCCATCAAGCAAGGACAAGAAGAACTCCTCCCGCTTCGCGACCGAATTTTCGGCCGTAGCGTCTGTGACGACATTTACCTTCCCGGCGACAGAACAAAACTTCTTGCAAAAGCAGGCGACTGCCTGAATGCAAAACAATCAGAAGCAATCGACGATGCCGGTATCGATATGGTCCGCATCCGTTCGACGCTCACTTGCGAGTCAAAACGAGGCGTGTGTATGAAATGCTACGGCCTTAACCTCGCCAACGGAAGCCTTGTCGGTATGGGCGAAGCTGTCGGTATCATCGCAGCCCAATCGATCGGGGAACCCGGAACACAGCTCACAATGAGAACGTTCCACTTGGGAGGTATCGCCTCTGCTGCCCTCAGCCCTGAACTCGTCACTGAAGTTGAAGGAGTCCTCGTCTACGAGAATATCCGCACTGTTCAGAACGAAGAAGGCATCTGGATCGCACTCAATAAAAACGGCCTCCTCCACATCGTCCGCGATGAAGGACGTCCATTAGAAGAGTCGAAAAAACTCCTCTCCACTAAATCGATTGAACCGCTCCAAACGTTCAACATCGAGCTTGGAACACGTATTCTCTTAGCAGACGGCGCAAAAGTCCGTAAAAAAGTGAAGATTGCGCAGTGGGAACAGCATAATATCCCTATTATTTGCGAACGCCCAGGCTACGTCAAATACGAAGATCTCGTGGAAGGAATTTCTACCCAGCGCGATATGAACAAACAGACCGGTCAAACCGAGCTGATTGTTAAACAACATCGCGGAGAACTCCATCCTCAAATCATGATCTACTCCGATAAAGAGTTTAATGAACTCGTCGGAGCCTATGCGATCCCATCCGGCGCTTTCATCTCTGTTCAAGAAGGACAATATGTCGCAGCCGGAACACTGCTTGCCCGTCTTCCACGCGGCGCTATCAAGACGAAGGACATCACGGGAGGTCTTCCTCGCGTGGCAGAACTCGTTGAAGCACGCCGTCCAAAAGATCCTGCAGTGATTGCTAAGATCGACGGAGTGATCGACTTCCGCGGCGTTCAGAAGAACAAACGCATCGTTGTCGTACGTGATGACGAAACAGGCATGGAAGAAGAGCACCTCATCCCTCTTACAAAACACTTGATTGTACAAAAAGGCGATAGCGTCATCAAAGGTCAGCAGCTCACCGATGGACTCGTTGTTCCACAAGAGATTTTAGAGATTTGCGGAGTGCGCGAACTTCAAAAATATCTCGTGAACCAAGTGCAAGAAGTTTATCGACTCCAAGGGGTTGATATTAACGACAAACACATTGAAATCATTGTCCGTCAGATGCTCCAAAAAGTTCGCATCACCGATCCCGGTGACACGATCTTCCTCTATGGCGAAGATATCGATCGCAAGAACTTCCATAACCAGAACCGCAAAGCGGCAAGTGAAGGTGGAAAGCCTGCGACAGCCTCACCCGTGCTTCTTGGAATTACAAAAGCCTCACTCACAACCGATTCGTTTGTGTCTGCGGCCTCTTTCCAAGAAACAACCCGCGTCCTTACTGATGCTGCGTCAGAAGGTAAAACAGACTTCCTTCTCGACTTCAAGTCCAACCTTATCATGGGTCATATGATCCCAGGTGGAACAGGATTCATCGAGTATCACAACCGTGTGAAAAAATATCTCGATCGAAGCGAAGAAGACGTCCTTGAATTTGCGTTCTCTGACTAATATCTACTAGAGATGCCGGTTTTCCCGGCATCTCTAGTCATCTTTTTTATTGAGAGAATAAGTCTTTTTGTGTGAAACTTATTTTCCCCTATGAATCCCATTCTAGCTGTAAAGAAGTTATCCAAAGTTTTTCCTGAAACCCCGCCGGTCATCGCCGTCGATGGGATCTCATTTGACTTAGCTGAAGGGGAGATTTTAGGAATCTTAGGGCCCAATGGAGCCGGGAAGACAACCACGATTCACATGCTTCTCGGGACATTAACTTACACATCAGGATCAATACTATATTTCGGAAAAGAACTGAAAGATCATCGATCCGACGTGCTTCAGCACGTCTCTTTTGCAAGCACATATGTCAACTTGCCTTGGAAGCTCACCATTGAGCAAAACCTAGATGTCTTTGGAAGGCTATACGGCCTGACAGGAGCGGAGATCAAAAGAAGGCAGGCACCATTACTAGAGCGGTTTGGAATTGCAAATAAGCTTAAATCAACCGTGACCTCTCTATCTGCCGGTCAATTGACAAGATTAATCTTGGTTAAAGCATTTCTTGTTAGACCAAAAATTGCCCTACTGGATGAACCGACTGCCTCGCTAGATCCCGATATGGCCAAAGAAGTCTGCTCGTTTCTTATGGAAGAGAGGGAAAGAGAGGGGACCACAATGCTCTTTACCTCGCATAAAATGGACGAGGTTGCAGAGCTGTGCGATCGAATCCTTTTTTTAGAACAAGGCAAGATCATAGCCAATGATCTTCCAGAAAACCTTATAAGAACCATTTCTATCCCCAAGGTAGAGCTGATCATTGTCGATGGAATGAAACGGACAATGAAGCTTGCAGATGACCTCAAACTCCTGTATAAAACAGAACACCGTTGGATCGAGCTTGAAATGGAAGAAAAGTTCATCTCAGAATTTTTAGGAAGGCTCGTCAAACAGGAGATTTCCTTTAGCTCGATTAAGATCCATCATCCAACGCTCGAAGATTATTTTCTTAAGATGGTGAGGCGCTGATGAAATTTCAAAGATGCTGGGCCGTATTCTTAAGGTATTTTTATCTTTTTGCCAAGCTTGATCAAGTCGCTGACCTTCTCTACTGGCCTGCCATCGATATTGCACTATGGGGGATTACAACCGTCTGGATCCAGCAGTCAAATGCAAATGTTCCAAACATCGCTCTCATGATCATGACAGGCCTTATTTTTTGGCAGATTGTCTGGCGCGGAAACTATGAGATCTCCGTCAATCTTCTGCAGGAATTTTGGAACCGGAATTTAGTGAACCTGTTTTCAACGCCTCTTAAGCTCAGAGAATGGATGGCGGGCGTCGTCATGCTCTCGATCACCAAAATCTTCATCACCCTTAGCTTTGGAACGATCCTTGTTTATGCGCTTTATTCTTTAAATGTCTTTACGATAGGCTGGGCATTTCTTCCCTTCACAGCCCTTTTAATGATGTCCGGCTGGATGATTGGTTTTTTAGCAGCATCTGTTGTGATTTATTGGGGTCAAAGATTTCAAATGCTGGCTTGGATGACAGCCTATATTTTTGCACCGGTAAGCGCTGTTTATTACCCCGTTTCCGCGCTTCCAGAGTGGCTTCACCCCGTTGCCTATGCCCTTCCAACCACCCATGTTTTTGAAGGCATGCGATACGTGCTCCATCATCAAATTTTTCCTTGGAATGCTTTCTGGTGGAGTCTTCTTCTAAACATTATTTACCTGATTCTGACTATGTGCATCTTTGCCTTTTCCTTCGAAAAAAGCCGCTCCAAAGGGCTAGCAAGGTTTGAATAATTACAGACGGCTAGAGAGAAGCTGCTCTAACTTGACAACGTCTTTAGCAAAGTTACGGATCCCTTCATGGAGTTTTTCTCCGGCCATCGCATTATCACAAAGCATCCAACGGAACGTTTTCTCATCAACCTTGAGATGTGCAAGATCCATTTTATGGGAATGTGCAGGATCAAGCTTGCGAGTTATAGGCAGCTCTGAAGCGCGGAGCTCATCTAAGAGTTTGGGGGCAATCGTCAAAAGATCGCATCCAGCAAGCTCTGTGATTTCATCTTTATTACGGAAAGAAGCTCCCATGATCTGAGTCTTGATCCCAAACTTTTTGTAATAATGATAAATCTGCGTGACAGAAACAACTCCCGGATCGTTGGCTCCGGAATATTCTTTCCCTTCATTTTTCTTGTACCAATCTAGAATCCGTCCGACAAAAGGGGAGATAAGGGTAGCATGGACATCTGCACAAGCAATCGCTTGCGCAAGGCTAAACATCAAAGTCATATTACAGTGGATGCCTTCTTTTTCAAGATGGAAAGCAGCCTGCGCCCCTTCCCATGTCGATGCTAGCTTAATGAGGATGCGCTTTCGATCGATGCCTGCCGATTCATAAAGAGAGATCAGCTCGCGGGCTTTTTGCACAGATCCTATGATATCAAAGGAGAGGCGCGCATCGACTTCTGTCGAAACTCTTCCTGGTACGATTTTTAAGATTTCTAAGCCGAAATTCACGCACACCTTATCAAACGCATGGGAGAGCTGCTCTAAACGATTTTTTCCCTTTTTACGGCCGAAGCTGAGTGCTTCTTCAATGAGGAATTGATATTCAGGCTTGGTCGAAGCTGCCAATATGAGGGAAGGGTTTGTAGTAGCATCGGTCGGATGGTGTTTTTTGATCTCTTCAATCTCGCCGGTGTCTGCGACGATGGTGGTCATTTGTTTGAGTTCTTCAAGCTGATTCATATAAGCCTTTAGAGTTTAAAAGGAAGTTGAATGGGAATGTTTATAGGAGCTTTTTGCATCTCTTGATAGACGAGACCAAAGTCACGAGGATCTAGAGTTGTGGTATATCCGATCAGCTCGAGCGTCACAGTAGAGCCTTTTAGAAGATTATCCACCAAAATGTCTTGGAGGTCGGCTGGTAGCGTTGCTCGCTGTCCGCCTTCATGTCGATGAGCAATGCCATGGATCGTTTTTTCGTCGGTTTTAATCCGGACAAGGGCTTCTTTTGGATTGTTTTTATAAGGAGGTATTGTCTGAGAATGAACCTCAAGATAAGTCCTAAGATTATTTTTTACATAGACCATTTCGACCCCAATGCCATTAACTTTATCACGGATTGGGTAGGAAAGTCTAGAGGAGTTAAACTCTTTTTGAGATCCTTTTTGATGGGAAACTTGCCACTCTGAAGATGGACTGCAGCCCCAGAGAAATAAAAAGAGAGGGAGAAAATTTCTCCCTCTTCTAAAAAAATTAAGGGTGGCGGCCATGATGCCGTGAGACTAAAATAATTGCTGTAACAGCGATGACGACAGCGCCTGCTGCAAGAACGTATTTTGTTGTCTTGCTGCTTTTAGCTGCATTTGTTGAATCAACAGAGGCTTTTCCAACTTGTTTAGGGGCTTGCTCTGTATCTCCAAGTTCAGCGGGTGCTGCTGCTTCTTCCGCAGATTGTACTGCAGGCTCAGCTGCAAGCTCTGGAGCTTCATCTGCGATAAGAGAAGATGACAAAACACACAAAGCGCCTGTCACGATTCCAATCCATTTTTTCATTGCGACCTCAAGGTTAAGAGTTGCGTTCGTATTTCACTGAGTAATAGAATTTGCCAGTAGGGACCCATTTCCGTAAAGTCATTGATGATTTTATTTTCAAAAGGTTTCCAAATTGCCTCAAACTCCAAGCAAGATTCTTTTTTCTGTAAAAGAGCGTCAATGAGTGTTTTCAGTTCTTTAGAAGGATAAGCTTCAACTAGATTGGAAGAAGATTGAAGCGAACGGAGCGCTGCATCAAACGTCTTATAGTACTTCGAAAACTCCTCTTTGAGTGCAGCAGCTGTTAATATGTAAGCAACGCTCTCTTTAATCACAACCAATTGAACCATCCGCGCCGCTCCAAACTCTGTCGGAGTTTCAAGCTCCATTAATCTGCCATTTCCGATACGCGCAGTGAACTTTCCTAGATCCCTCCACCGGCAATTAGGATCAGCACTGTGAATTTTTCGGACTTCTTCAATGTAAGCATCCAAAGAGACATCGACAACTTCTGTCGCCAGATTAATCGTTGGAGCAAGTCCTTTTGAGCTTTTTCCTAAAAAACAGATGTCGACGCTTGGCGCGAGCATTTTAGGATCAGCGATTTCCCAACCTTTTGGGGGAATGAAAAAACAACTCTCTTTTGCCCAAAGAGAGGAGATTGCTAAAAGTAAAAAAACTAAACGTTTAATTTCCACCGCAGTGACTATGCCCGTTTCCGCCGTTGCTTTGATGAAGAACGGCCGCTAAAATAGCGATTCCAAGAGCTAATCCTACGCCCCAGCCGATCATCGTGGCGCTAATTGCTGTGCTGGCTCCGTCATGAGCTCCTGATCCTGTATGCCAAAGAGCTTCGGTGTCTTCTTTCCATCCTTCCTCAATGGTGTCGTTGGCAATTGTTGAAGACGTCGAAAGGAATGCCAACATCAGAAACATGACGATGAATTTTTTCATACTTCTTCTGTTATCGCATAACTTCCGACTTTCGTTCAATATCGTTCAGGAAGATTTCTAATTTATCTTCCGAAAAGACGAACCGCAATCCATTTAGAATAGTCGTTGAATTTTCCGCCAGAGAAGAAGCCGCTCTTCCATATTTTATCGCTATGAAAAAGCTTTGCTTTAACAAATTCGACGAATGGTAATTTTATAGTTATATTGTCTGATGCGAGGCGAGCTTCATAAATCAATACAGAGCTAGCTCTTAGGTGGTTTCGATTCCCAAGCAATTTCTTAAATATCGAAGTAATAATAAAAGATATCGCTTCTCTTACGTTCTCACCAGTAGCTTTTTCTTTAAGTTTGCTGCTGTAATCTTCTTTATTTGTTACTTGATTAGCAGTGACCTCCCAAAACCGAGACCAGGAACTGTTATGAAATATATTTGAGCTATATTCATAAACTGATTTTATCTTTGATGTTAAATCGGAAGTGTCCTGAGAGGTTGTTTTAAGATAGAAGGTTGATTTAAGTTCGCTGACCGCATTTTTAAAATCCTCTAATGATCCACCTTCGGTCACATTGAAGTTCATTGTTTCAAAGGGCTTTAAAGATGTTCGAGTAATCTGGATCCACGGGGTCCAAGACATCTTAGCAAGAGATGCGCCCATGAGAATAGAGTTTAAAATTGATTGAGAGGGTTCTGCTCCAAGTTTTGCAAGACCAAGATTAAGAACGATTCTGACGAAAAAGAGTCCTCGAACGAGATCATTTAATAAAGGCCTTTTCCAGCAAGCTGTTAAGTGGCCCGCAGCTTCTGAAGGGATCAAAGCGCTTAAGTCGATTTTTGGGGCAAAGGCATGATTTGTACCTTTGATGACACAAGCTGCAACTCCCAGAAGAGCCAATCCGCTCACGGCTACTTTTCCATAAAACATTTTTGGTTGGAGAATATGCTCGATTCTATTTTTTTTCTTATACGCATTATAGACTTGCCAGCCATTGAAACAAGTCGCTACAGCATCTAAGGCCAGGATGAATTTTTGAACTTTGCCAGAAGTTTTAATTGAGTCTTCAGCAAAGGTAAAGCCTGTTCTGGCTATGTTGAACATTGCGTGGGCTAATTCTATTGAATTCGTCATTTTGTATTCCTTTATCTTTAAAAATTGGTTCTATTTTAGCCAAAACCTGTTGCCTTAGGTAAGTAAAGAGCTCTTTTGACTCTTCTGAACTGCCGTTTTTATCAGGGTGTAAACTCTTAAGGTATTGTTTTTTTGCTTCTTTATAATCTGCGTGTGAACAAGCCTCCTCGAGGCCTAGTAAGGCAAAAGGAGAGATTAAATCAGTTCTAGCACCTTTCTCTAAGTACCATTTGTTGATGCGTAAGTTTTGTTTAAAGTTTTCGTACAGGGTTAAGCCAGAAGCTTTTTCATTAGGATCTAGCGGTATAATAAAATCTGGCAAATTATCTGGTACTCCAGTACGAAAAATTCTTTTATAATCCTCCCGTTTAATAAAAGATGGAAGAGGTTTGTCAAAAAAAGAAGTAAGAGGGTCAATTGGCAATGTTCCGACCGCTAACATACGTGCTGACATATGGAGCTTTCTAAGAATTTTAACCTTTTGATCCATGCGTTCGAGTTCTTTGATAAGATTTGGGTGCAGATTCGGAATGTGTTGTTTAAGGTGATTTGCGACAAAAATGCCATCAAATGGGTAGCTAAAGTCAATCGAAGGCTTTTTTTCATTATTTAAGTAAATGTTAGCCCTACGCACTGCATCTATCAATTGAATTTCAGCATGAATAACTAGCGCTTTTAGATGCTCTAAAGATTCGTCATAGAAAGTTATATTATTGTCTTTTTGTGTAAATTGTATTTGGTCTGCATTAGAAAAAGATAATAGACTTCCATTAGTGTCAACCAAGCCTAAAAGATTCCGTAGAGATAGGGCTAAAAACATTCCTGTTTTTTCATCTTTTCTAGCAATCATTTGAGGAAGAGCAAATGCCAGACCCATGCTTCCCATAAACATTGAAGCTAAAAAAAAAGCTACTCCTGAAAACACACCGTGCACGACAGACTCTATGGGTGAAAGGGTGCACTTACCCATAAAAAATGTTGTTAATCTAAAACAATTTAACGAGTAAAGAGAACCTAAGACAATGCAAGTGCTGCATAAGGCTCCTTTGAGAAAGATAGTTAAATCCGTCAAACAAGCTTCTGCATATTTTTTTGTCTTATTCCATTCAGGCTTTGGGTCTTTAAGGTTATAAATTGCAACCTTATAAAGAAGGTAACTTTTAAGTCCCAGACTTCCATCAACTATTAAGTCCAAAGAGGAAATTGTAAGTGTAACAAAAGCCATATAAGCCACTCTTATAGCGGCTTTTATAGGTTTTGTTCCGATATGAACGTAGCTCTTATTTAGAGGACTAGAATAAAGATCGACGTTATTTGCGGCTGCTAAGGCACAAGATTTCAAAACAGAATTATCTATGGATTCGATTTTGCATTTGATGCATTCAGGAGGCTCGAGCGCATTCAAAAAAAAAGTATTAAGAAGCGCCTTTTCTGTTAGAGATGTAACACGAAATGGAAGATTTGCATTAATCACGATTTGCCTCTAAAGTTGGGGATCATTATACCCCAAAAGAGAGTTTTTTTAAAGAAAATTGAAACTACAATTTGTTGTTTCATTACTACATTTTGTAATGGAAGGGTTTTTGTAAGGCATTGTCAAAAAATATCTATAGGGGTGGTCTTTTTTAGGACATCCAGGTATACTGAGTTCCCATGCAAAAAAATAGTAGAATTCAAGCAAAAATTAGAGGAACAGGGAGCTATCTCCCGGAAAAAATCCTCACGAATCAAGACCTGGAAAAGATGGTCGAAACCAGCGACGAGTGGATTGTCACTCGTACGGGAATGAAAGAGCGACGCTTAGCACGCAGTGATGAGTTCACCTCTGATATGGGGCGGGATGCTGCTTTAAAGGCTTTGGAAGCGTCAGGATGCCCTGCCGGAGAGCTTGATATGATCTTGTTTGCGACGATCACACCGGATTATGCGTTTCCAAGTACGGCATGTCTAATTCAAAAGCAGATAGGGGCCCATAAAGCTGCAGCTATGGATATCCAAGCGGCCTGTACGGGGTTTCTTTATGCGATGGGGATTGCGAAGGCTTTTATTGAATCAGGAGTATATAAAAACATCTTGATCGTTGCTTCTGAAAAACTCTCTTCGATTGTCGATTATAAAGACCGTAATACCTGTGTCTTATTCGGGGATGGAGCGTCAGCGGCTGTGATTTCATCTGAAGGGAAGGGACTACTCGTGCGCGATGTAACGCTGGGCGCCGATGGCGAGCAGGCGCAGCTGTTGGTTCTACCAGGCGGGGGTTCTAGAAATCCATCCAGTGAAAAAACGGTTGCAGACAACCTTCACTATCTGCGGATGGAAGGAAAAGAGGTCTTTAAGCATGCAGTCAGACGCATGGAATCTGCCTCTAAAGAATCGATTGAAAAATCGGGGCTCTCAGAAAGCGATATTTCATGGTTTGTGCCGCATCAAGCGAATTTACGGATCATTGAATCGCTAGCTAAGCGTTTTAATGTTCCATCAGAAAAAGTTTTTGTGACGATTCATAAGTATGGCAATACGTCGGCCTCATCGCTGGGGATTGCTTTAGATGAACTGCTCCGTGAAAAGAACATTGAGGCAGGAGAAAATATCTTGCTAACAGCTTTTGGATCAGGATTAACATGGGGAGCGGCTGTTTTAACGCATGAGTAAAAAAGCATTTATTTTTCCTGGACAGGGCGCGCAAGTTGTTGGAATGGGCAAAGATTTTTACGAAGCTTTTTCCGTTGCTCGTGAGATGTTTGAAGAGGCATCCGATGTGCTCTCTCAAAATATGAAAGAACTGATTTTTTCAGGTCCTATGGAAGAGCTTTCGCAGACAAAGAATAGCCAGCCGGCCATTTTTATTACATCAGCTGCCATCTTAAAAACAGTGAGAGAGCAGTTTCCAAATTTGACTCCATTTGTTTGCGCAGGTCTTAGTTTAGGCGAGTATACGGCTCTTTTTGCAGCGGAGAAGATTTCATTTAGCGAGTGCCTAAAGCTTGTGGCAGCACGCGGCGCTTACATGCAAGAAGCGTGCGGGGAAAAGCCTAGCACGATGCGTGTTGTATTGGGGCTCGATCCTGAAGTTGTTAAAGCCCACCTTCCTGAAAACATTTGGATAGCAAATTTAAATTGTCCGGGCCAGGTTGTGATTGCAGGGCTTACTTCACAGATGCCTGTGGCAGAAGAATTATTAAAAGCTCAAGGTGCAAGAAGGGTTCTTCCACTGGAGGTTTCCGGTGCTTTTCACACTCCGCTCATGCGGTCTGCTCAGCTCAAATTAGAGTCTCAGCTTCGGTCTGCTCAACTTGAAGAAAGCTCAATTGAAATTGTCATGAATGTCCCAGGAGATTTCGCTAAAACAATTCCTGAAATCCGCTCAAACTTAATCGATCAAGTGGCATCTCCTACGCGTTGGGAACAAGGGATTCGAAAAATAGAAGAGACAGGTGTTGATCTTTATATCGAGATGGGTCCTGGTAAAACGCTTGCCGGCATGAATAAAAAAATCGGTGCTACGGCTCCGACAATCAGCATTGAAAAAGTATCGGAATTGGAGTCTTTAAATGAAACTGCTAGAAAGTAAAGTAGCTCTTGTAACCGGAGGGACTGCCGGGATTGGAAAAGCGATTGCTTTAGCATATGCAAAAGAGGGAGCCTCTGTTGTTATTTTTGGAACAAATTGCGAGCGTGCACTGCAAGTTGTCCAGGAGATGGAGTCTCAAGCCGATGCCGGCCAAAAATTTCTTTTTAAACTTCTTGATATCGCTGACAAAAAAGCGGTAGATCTGGCAATTTCTGAGGTTTTAGCTGCGATGGGAACTATTGACATTCTCGTCAATAATGCCGGAATTACAGCTGATGGGCTTTTAATGAAGATGAGCGAAGAGGATTGGGACCGCGTTATTGCTGTGAATCTCAAATCTGTTTATAATACGTGCCAAGCTTTAGTTCGACCGATGCTGAAGGCCCGCAAGGGGAAGATGATTAACATCTCTTCTGTTGTAGGGCTGATGGGCAATGCGGGCCAGACCAATTATGCCGCTTCTAAAGCGGGGATGATAGGAATGACAAAATCGCTTGCCAAAGAAGTTGCAAGTCGAGGTATTTGTGTAAATTGTATTGCGCCCGGTTTTATTCAAACGTCTATGACTGATGCTTTGACCGATGCGCAGAAAGAAGTGATTTTTAAACAAATCCCCATGGGACGCTTGGGGCTAGTTGAAGAAATTGCACATGCTGCAGTTTTTTTAGCCAGTCCAATGTCCAACTATATCACCGGTCAGACTTTGACGGTGGATGGTGGCATGGTGATGTAAAACTATAACAAGTAAAGGAAATTATGCTTATGTCATCTATTGAAAAAGACGTCATCGACATCGTAGTCGAGCAACTCGGCGTCGATGCGGCCGATGTCTCTTTAGAAAAGTCGTTCATTGAAGATCTCAATGCAGACTCTCTTGATATTACAGAGCTCGTGATGACGTTCGAAGAGCGTTTTGGCTTTGAGATCTCTGAAGAAGAAGCTGAAAAACTCAAAACTGTCGGCGATATTGTCGACTTCATTAAGAAGAAAAAAGGCGCATAAAAAGCCGTTACTCATG
>JAGOLG010000074.1 GCA_017994195.1 Rhabdochlamydiaceae bacterium | reverse complement strand
GACTCATCGCATCCTGGGGCTGGAGAAGGTCCCAAGGGTTTGGCTGTTCGCCAATTAAAGCGGTACGCGAGTTGGGTTCAAAACGTCGTGAGACAGTTTGGTCCCTATCTGTTGTGGGCGTAGGATACTTGAGAAGAGCTGCTTCTAGTACGAGAGGACCGAAGTGGACGAACCAATGGTGTGCTGGTTGTACTTCCAAGTGCATAGCCAGGTAGCTATGTTCGGAAAGGATAAGCGTTGAAAGCATCTAAACGCCAAGCCTCCTTCAAGATAAAGTATCCCAATAGACCCCCGGAAGATGACCGGGTTGATAGGTTGGATGTGTAATCGTCGCAATACGATGAGCTAACCAATACTAATAGGTCGATTGACTTGATCTTTCTTTTTATTGTCGGCTTTGCTCTCAGTTTTGAGAGTCGAGTCAATGATAATAAAAAGCTCTTAGCGCCTTAAAAGACATGTTGTGAAGACATCTTTCAAGCGTTATTTTACATCAAAGAAATTTATACAAACTTATATCTTTTAACTTATTCGAACGATTTTTCCTGGTGGTCATTGAGAGGGGGAAATACCTGATCCCATCCCGAACTCAGAAGTCAAGCCCCTCATCGCCGATGGTACTGCACGCAAGAGTGTGGTAGAGTAGGTTGCCGCCAGGTTCTTTTTTCTAACCCTAGCTAGTTTTCTAGTTAGGGTTTTTTTATAAAAAAAACTAACAATTAATAATTTAATAATTTTAAATATGCCAATCGAACCTTTTGTTTCATGTTATTTTTACAACGATTTTAGCAATCTTCAAGAAACTAGCAGACTAGCTCTATCTGATCTTCCTAATCGTGTTATTCAGATAGCATCGGAATCTGATCTAACTTTTATAATAGACGGAATTCTAGGAGTGCAAATAACCATTCCACCTCTTCCATTAATTCAATCATCAGTAGATTTTAATCAAATTACAGCTGTTATAAGCGCGAAAGTTAATAACATTTTATTACATGCTTTAAATATTAGGCAGGATTATTATAAAAATCGCAATTTTATCTCATATTCTTTTTTCTTGGAAACCCGGTATCCATTCGCAGCAGTTGAAAGAGAGCATTTTCTTACTCAGAAGCTGTCCAAATGGATTAAAGATCAGCTAAGTTGTGAGCTTAATACTAAGCGCCAAAAGGAAATATGGCTAAAACAAACAAAAAGCGATGAGAATATTCTTCATCACGTTTTAACAGCACCTAGTGATTACGAGAATCCAGTGTTATACTACTTGCAAGAACTTTATATGTCATATTCGCTTAACGAAGAAATCTGTTCTGTTGGAAATGCATTTGACCGGCATTTATTTTCTGCAACTAACAATAAGACGTTTGTAATTAGGATTTTTAAAGGTGCGTATGATTTAGGTTTCACAGATGATGAGTACTTGGCGACCACATTAGATTTAGAAATTGCCTTTAGAACTCTATTTTTACGGACTGCTTATGCTAGCTTGGTATCGCAAAAGCTGCCTGATAACATCCATCATATAGATGATGCTTTTAAAGCTTTGTACTTAAATGAGGTAAAATGGACGCTCATCACCGTTCTAAAAAGGTATCCTTCTTTAAAAGAACCTTTTGTTCAAATACCTGCGGATAGCACTTTTTGGCAGGAAACGCAGATCGACAAGTCTTGGTGGGATTTCATTGTAAAGACTTTAAACCCCCGAATTGGCGTATATATTCTTTCCCCCAGCCAGCAGCCCAGTGCGCAATAACAATTCCCGGGTACATCCCGGAGTACATCAGCCAATTATAAAACGGGGAAAGTTCCTTATACCGAATGTTTCCTTCTAAAAGCATCGACGTTAAAATGTTTTGATCGCCCATCATCGTTCCGTTTTGAGCAAGACAGAGGCGGTTCCATTCATGCAAGAAAGGGCTGTTTTTTCGAAATAAGATCACGCCCGAATTGTAAATAACAGGCGCATCCAATCGCGAGTCTTGCCTTCCAATCACAAGCTCTACTCCTTCTTCCTCCTCTCTAAAAATCGGATCTAGAGACTCACACACCTCGCAATCTAAATCGATCCAGAGAGTCAAATCATATGGAGACAATAGACAGGCTCCCGGTTTTTTAAACCAAGCCTCTCGCGCTTTCCATAGAGGTCCACGATACTGTTTATTCCAAAGTTTGAGATGTTCTTTTGCAATTTCATTTTTAGGCCGCACATAAACAGGATCCATCGAAAATGGAATCACTTCCATTTTTTTCAGACACCATTTACGCATCTTTTGAGACATGCCAAAATCAACGATACTCACAGGACGGTCATTCGACTCCGAGTAGCGTTTCCACCACCACGGAATCAGCCATTCTGCTGAAATATCAGAACCGATGAGTATGCCTTGTTCCATGCATTACCCATATCAAAAATGATATTTAAATGAGAGGCTTTGCCGCCGAATAAGACAGCAAAGCCAGAGAGAAAAAATTAACGACGGTTTCTAAATCCACCGCGTGGGCGATCACGATCAAAACCACCTTCTTCACGTGCTGCTGGAGGGCGAGCAACGCTTACGATCAGGCTTCGGCCGCCAAATTGAGTGCCGTTCACACCTTCGATTGCTTTTTGAGCATCATCTGCGCTTGCCATCTCGACAAATCCAAATCCTTTGGATTGACCAGTAACTCTATCAGTTACAATTTTAACTGATGTGACTGTGCCAAACTGGCTAAACAGTTGATGTATTTCATCTTCTGTTGTTTTGTAGGGGAGACTTCCTACATACAATTTTTGATTTTGCATAAATTCCTTTCCTTAAAAATACAGCCCCTTGATTAGGGCTCTTAAAAAGTCTGATCTATAAGTTACCCTAGAGCAATCGTTGCCGTGGGACAGTAGAACTCAAACTCGGAACTAAGTTTACCTGAAGAGAGGATTGAAGTGTTAGATATATTTAACACTCATGTCAATTAAACTATTTATATGACAAAAAGGAGGCCATTTTTCTCCTTTTGTGTAGGCTTTAAAACGAGCCTGCATCTCTTTTGTGAGCTCCCCGATTTTACCATCCCTAATAGACTTACCATCGATAGAGATAACAGGCATCACTTCCCGGCTGGTAGAGGTGATAAAAACCTCATCCCAGCTCTCTAATTCAGAAAGAGGTAGAGCAGCGATTTCAACCTCAATATCAGGCTCTGCGCATCTTCTAACAACTTCCCTGGTAATGCCAGATAAAATCTCTTCAGACATAGGCGTGATCAGCCTTCCTTCTTTTACAACAAAAATATTGCCCGTTAGCGCTTCTAACACCTCATTTTGCTGATTCACATACAAAGCATCTTGAGCTCCTATCAGCCTCGCTTTCTTCATAGCAGCCATAGCTGTCAGATAACAGGTCGATTTTGCCTGAGGAAAAGAGCGGAGGGCAGTTGTCGTACAAACAGCGACTCCTTCATCATAGAACTTATTTGGAAATGGTTTGTATGGATAGGCCATCACACAAAAAGTAGGAGCATTTTCATAGGTAAATTGATCCGAGCTTTGACCACCCGTTAAGATCAGCTTTATACTTGTTTCGCTAAAGCCCGTTCTTTTTAAAATCTCCACAATAATGGCTTCAATCTCTTGAAACGTAAGGGGAAGTTTTAAATCTAAAATCTCTGCAGAACGCTCCAGCCGAACCAAATGATCCAGCAGATGAAACGGCTTTCCTCCATAGGTTCTTAAATAGTCAAACACCCCATACCCGCGCATTGTCCCCAAATCAGATATAGGAATAGATGCACATTCAAGCTCTACCCACTGCTGATTTAAAAAACAAAGACCTTCCATCCCCCGCATGGTAACAGATGTATCTCTTAAAAAAATAGAAGAACGGCTATCCTTCTCCCATGATTTGTAAACATTTTCCCAGTTGCGGAGGGTGCACCTCTCAAGACATCCCCTACACTCTCCAGTTAGAAGCCAAACAGGCCCTCATCCAAAGCCTCTATCCCACCTCACAAATTCTTCCCATCATCCCCTGTGAAAACCCCTGGCACTACCGCAACAAAATGGAGTTTACTTTTTCTCAAAACAAGGCAGGAGATAGATTTTTAGGATTGATACTACGCAAGTCCCGCGGAAAAGTTTTTAACCTCGAAGAATGCTTAATCGCCCCCAAAGACTACGCAGAAATTTTATCCCGCGTCCGCACTTGGTGGGAAAGTACCAATCTTCCCGCTTTCAACTTTAGATCCGGTGAAGGAGCATTAAGAACTTTTACCCTAAGAGAAGCAAGACGCACCGGACAAAAACTCGCCCTGCTCACCGTCTCAGGAAATCCCCGTTTTGCTCCCACAAGCTCTCAGCTTAAAGCCTTCGTAGAAGCCCTCAACGATCCCGCCATGAGCATCTTCCTCCAAGTCCATCAAGCCATCAAAGGACAGCCTACCCAGTTCTTTGAAATGCATCTATCCGGCCCCACCCACATCGTCGAAGAGCTCACACTCCATGGCCGTTTATTCAGATTCAAAATCAGCCCCACCTCGTTTTTTCAACCCAATACAAGCCAAGCAGAACTACTCTACCAAACCGCGCTCAGCTTTCCCACCCTTACCCCAGACTCTACCGTCTACGATCTTTACTGTGGAACAGCCACACTCGGCATCCTCTCTGCCCCCCGTGTTAAACAAGTCTTCGGAATCGAACTGAACCCCCACGCAGTCTTTGATGGCAAAATGAACGCCGAACTCAATAACCTCACCAACATACAGCTCTACCGCGGCGATGTCGCAGAAGTGCTCTCTAAAGAAGCCCTGCCCGCTCCCGATCTCGTCATCCTAGATCCACCCCGCATGGGACTTGACCCTCCAGCACTTGCGCTCCTCAAAAAACTCCTACCTCCTCAAATCCTCTACATTTCCTGCAATCCCAAAACCCAAGCTCAAAACCTCTTAGAGCTACCTGAATATAATATTGTTCACATCCAACCCGTCGATCAATTCCCCCATACGCCTCACATTGAAAATATCATTTATCTAACTAAAAAATAGCTTTTACAAAATGACGAATTTCCTTGAACTTGCCCCCTATTTCAGGCACAATAGGGAAATTATTAAACCCATTACAGAGGTCTTATGTTCAAAAAAGTTCTTCCTTTCGTTCTCGCTTCCGGTGCTCTTTTTGCCGATGAGGCAGCAGCAGCTCCCCAGAGCAATTTTATGCAAACACTCATGCTCCTCGGATTTGGCGTTCTCTTTTTCTACTTCCTCCTCTGGCGCCCTGAGCAAAAAAGACGTAAAGCTGCAGAGAAGCAACGAAGCTCCATGAAAAAAGGAGACCGTGTGACTGCAATGGGAATTATTGGAACTGTTGTACGTGTTCAAGAAAAAACCGTCATCCTGAAAATGGTCGACGGATCTAAAATCGAAGTTCTTACAATGGCCGTCTCTGACGTCCAGCCAGGAACAGAAGAAGCACCTGAAGTTCAATCAGTAACAGAAAACGCTTAAAACCCAAGCTTTCTTAAAAAACCTTCCAGGCGCAAGCCCCGGAAGGTTTTTTTATGCTCGAATTTTCCACTTATGCTGGTTTAGTTTTTGTCCAATGACTTCGAGTACTTGGTCAATTTGCACAGTAAGTTGCGATGCTCTTTCGAACTTTGATTGTCTGTTTGGATCCTTGTCGCCCAGCGTTTGATATTGTGCGATGATCGGCTTCAGTTGAGTTTTGGCTTCTTTAAGACATTTTACAATGAACAGTTTTTCGCCAAAGCAAGACTCTAAAGTTTTAAAATGATCAGGCTTCTGTAGAGCTACAATTGCTTCATGTCTCAGAGCTTTTGTTAAATCGCCTGCAACAGTATGAACATTTTTTTCTTTATAGGCTCTAGCAATTAGAGGTTCATAGTGGACCGTAAGGCTTTTGTCTACACGTTTTAATTCTTCAGCATCAAGCTCATCTTCAAATTTTCCACTTATCCAAGTGGGTCTATCTCCTGGAAGTCTTCCATCTAGAAATGCCATATTAATCACAATAGGACCAACCCAAAGAGGTGATATAGTTTCAGTTGCATCTAGGGTTTTCATTGCCTGCTCAATGTTTTGCAGTGTTTGGTCAATTTGATTCATTTCATTAGAATTATTCACAGGTAAAAATATAGTCTTAGGCGAACTTGTTATTGGGGTTTTTGGCAAAGGCATCTTTTCTCGAAGATCTTCTGTAGGAACAGAGGCAGTTTGTTGTTTAAGCATTCTTTCATTTAAAGTTAATTTGTCTTTTAGACGGAGCAGTTCAGCTTCAAGTTCTTTGTTACGCCGTTTGAGTTCTTTTTTCTGTGCTTTATAAAGTCTATCGGAAGAATCTTTTGCTTGGGCAGCTTCTTTTTGTTGAAGTTTTGCTCCTTCGAGCTCCTTTTGCAGTTGTTCGATTTTTTCTAGATCTTTGTTTTGTAAACGAAGACTAGCTAAATTGGCTTCAAGTTCGGTAATTATTTGTTGTTGTTCGGTATCTAATGCATAATGCAGTTCTAATTCTTCCGTTCGTTGATGGGTTAACTCTGCATAATGCTTATCCAGTAGCGCAATTTGTTTATTCAATTCTTCTTCTTTTTGACGAGATGTTTTTTTCAATTCTGCTAGAGCTTTTTCAGACTGTTTCCAATTTTCAGCTACACCCTCGTAGGCCTTCTCAACCCTGTCTAATTCTAATTGCATACGCTTCGTCTCTGATTGAGATAGAGATTTCTGCTCTTGTAAGGAGTGTTCAGCTTGTTTTGCAGCTTCTTGTGCAGATTCAGTAGCTCGCTTTTGTGCTTCGAGCTCTTTTGTTTTTTGTACGAGAGATTCGCCTAGTTTCTCAATTTTTTCTTGAGAAGTTGCATTTGTTTTTTCTGCTAATTCAAGTTGTGATCTTAACTTAGATAGTTCTTGTTCAAGACGTTGTTTTTCAGCGGCATTTTTTCTTTCAAGTTCTTCAGCTCGATTTCTTGATGCTGTAAGTTCCGCTTCAAGTTTCTCAACTTTCCCTTCTGCTTTAGCAAGTGTTGACTTAAGTTGTTCAGCTTCCAGGTGTATTTGTGCTAACTCTCTTACAGACCGCCCCTGATTTTCTAGACTTCGATCTAAATCAACACGTAGAGCTTCTAGCTGTTCTTGTCCAACTAAATGAGCTTTTTTAGTAGCATCAATCTCTGCTTGGCGAGCTACATTCTCTTGTTGAGCAGCTGCTAATTTTGCATTTGTTTGTTCAAGTTGTTGTCTTAACTTTTCGATTTCTTTATTTTGTTCTTTAGAAGCTGTAAGTTCACTTTGCAGTTCTTCAACTTCTCGTTCTTTTTCTGATAATGCTTGTGCAGAGTTCTGTTGAGCTTCTTGGAGCTTTCCTAATTGTCCTTTCAGAGCTTCATTATCAGCCCGGCATTCTATTTGGACCTGTTGATTAGCCGCTGAAGCCTCCTGAAATAGATCTCGAAGTTGACTATGTTTTGTTTTTCCTTGATTAAGTTCTGCTTGCAGTCTTGATAATGTTTCTTCTTGATCACGATTTTTCGCTTTTAAATCTTCTACTTCTCTATTTTTCAATGAAAGCTTTTGAGCTTGCGCTGCAGCTTGTCGTTTTAATGCTTCATTTTCTGTTTGAAGATCAAGATTGGCTTTTTTAAGGATTGCAACCTCTTGTTCAAGAGGGGCTAATTGAGCCTGCATTCTAGATAGACCTTCTTGCATCTCGCGTGCCATTTGACCTTGCGCTCCGCTTGAATTTACCGAAAGTCTCTCTCCTAAAAGTTCTCGTAATTGTTGTAGCTCATACGAAATTTCTCTAAGCGCTTCTGGGACATCTGTACTAATTTTCTCTAAAGGCCGTCTTAGGCCCTTCATCTCCGAATTTTCTCTTTGGAGTCTATCAATGCTTTGTTGAAGTTTTTCAAGTTTTTCATGCAAAGACTCGACAGTTGCTTCGAGTTTACCAACGTGTTCACGGCATTGTGCAGGTCTAGGTTGTTGATTGTTCCGAATAGATCTTTCAAGATCACTTACGCGTCGATTAAGTTCATCTAACTGCTGTTGTAACGTTCCTTGGAGCCCTTCAATGGAGTGATTGCAAACTGGGTGGCCGCAGCTGATGTAATTATTAATGACAGGGCCTCCTGTTATCTTATACACATCT
>JAGOLG010000004.1 GCA_017994195.1 Rhabdochlamydiaceae bacterium | reverse complement strand
GACAAAAAGGTACCGCTCTTGGACCTGCCTATGCAGCATTTGTTTCAGAGACACAGACAATTCCCTTAACTCTCGGGCTTTCTCAAGGAATCATCAACGCCGTTGCGATCAACCAGTTTAATCATGGCCTGATCGGTGGGCAAAATATTATGACTGCTGCAGCTTATGCTGCTCTTGTCTTTCCTTCAGGACAAGTCACTCCCCTAACACTTGCAATACCGAATGGAATAATCAATAGCGTTGCGATCAACGACTATGACCAAGGATTGATCGGCGGTAGAAAAGGTTCTGCTCCCTATGCAGCACTTATCTCACCGACAGGGCAAGTGATTCCCTTAAATCTCGGTTTTTCTAATGGAAACATCTTAAGCGTTGCGATTCTATCGCGGATTCCAATAGAGACTTTAAGTCAAAATAGCCTTGCCTTTGCAAATTACATCAATAAAAATGCTCCTTACAACGCTTTTTATTTTGCTCCTGATTATTTTGCTGGAACACTTGAAGATGCATTAAAAAGCGCAGCGCCCACACGGAACATTATTTCTCTTTTCACAGCAGACAATAACCTCTTCTTTCTCGATAGCCTTCTTTCCAACCACTGCCGCAATGCAAGACATATTAGGCGCCAAATCCGCGCTCAACATGCCGAAACTTTAGCACATCTGACAGTCCCATCTGACAGGCTCTTTGCATTTGCAGATGAAACCCTGCCTATTTCTACCCAGCCTGATCAAGATCCTGCTTATGAAAATACCCTACCCCCAAGAAGAGTGCATGAAAAACCGTATGAAATTTGGGGGACTCCCTTCGGAGCACTAGCCTACCAAAAAAAACAACATCAAACCCCTGCCTTTAATCCCACAACCGGAGGCATCATACTAGGCTTTGATGGGAAAGTAGAAACCCATACACGCGTAGGATCAGGAGCTGCTTATACATATACTTATATCCATGAGAAAGAAGATGCCGGCCATAGCCGCATTAATCAAGAATACCTTCTACTTTATACCTCGTGGGATAATCGCCGCTTTTACTTTGATACAGCTCTATGGGCAGGTTTATTCCAAATCGAAAATGTCCGCAAGATCCACATGACAGCTTTTGAATTTCGAACAAAAGCGCATCCCAAGGGCTGGCAGCTTTCTCCCCACCTCGAGCTTGGTTACGATTTCAACTCTCAATCGAGCAAACTTACAACAGAGCCCTTTGTCATGTTTGATTGGATAAACAACTGGCAAAAAGCGCATAAAGAACATGGAAGCGGCCCCTTCAATGCAGGCCATAAAAGACATCATTCTTCCTTTTTGCGTTCAGAGACCGGAGTAAGGGTTTACGAAACGTTTCGATTTGACAGCTGGAATTTCGTGATCCAAGAGAAAGTCAGTTATGTCAATAAAAAGCCTTTCAAAGTGGGCAGAATAAAAGCGTTTCTTATTGGAGCTCCCGGCACTTTTATCGTTGAGACACTCACTACAACCCAAAACCTAGGCGTCGCCGAGCTGGAATTTATCTTTCAGCCCCATAACCTGCATTACCCCCGCGCCACCCTTCAATACCAAGGAGAGTTCGGCTCTATGTACCAGTCCCACCTTGCTTCTTTGGAACTCACCTGGAAGTTTTAAAAACAGTAGACCTATTGTCTAATATGGAATCGTCTTTGTACGGCATGAAATGCCGCCAAACCTCGTAAGGGATTCTTGCGAAGATTCAAGATCAAGAAAATGCAATCGATCGATTTTTTGATCGCAATGAGTCTTTATTACCTCAGTAAACATCTCTTGGTATTTTTGATTCACACATCCCAACATTACAACAATATTCTCTCCAGTGGGAGTCCGCGCAGTAACCATATTAAAGAGATTCATCGCAGGAACTCTATTGATATAGTTAAATTTACCTGGCACCCGAATCACTTTGAAACCCAGTCTTTCAAGCTGAGATGCTGTAATGTCTTCCATTCTTTTACGAACAATACTCTCGTTTCTAGTTTGTTCAATCTTTCCTTCTAATATTCTAGAATAATCTGGATTGTCATTCAGAAACTCTTTCTTCCATTTTTGCTGCTCATCTGCAAACATCTCATAAGCTTGTACAGAGTCATTGAGCAGGATGGTATTTTCACCCACAATTGACATGCTCATATCTAGATGGAAATCGCCCGGCTGCTCCACAAAAAAGACATTCTCTTTTAGAACCCCATAGTCAATAGCAAAAGCAAGACGCATCTCCTCATCAGACACCTCGCGACCTAAATCTTTTTCCATCAGCTTTTTTGAAACAGCATAAGAATCTAATCCGATGATCACATACGGATTATTTTCTCTTTGGCCAATGAGTGTATTTCCACCTTCATTATAGGTGAGATTCATCACCGGCTGACACTTTAAAGAGTCTGCTAAAGAAATCGCTTTTAGCGGCAAATCGTTCATAAAAACAGCCCCAAGAGCTTCGGGATCAGCCAGCTCCTCCTCAATAATTTCCCTCCACTCTTCTGAGCGTTCTTTACGATAGTCCATCACCCACTGCGTACAATCGGCTCGATCAGTCCCCCAATCTTCCATATGGTGCCTCATACGAGGAACTCGGACTTCCCCGTTTGAGCTGAAATCAACAATATCTTGCACAAAAGGACCCAGGACTTCGAGCCCGTGACTACCTGCTAGCGATTCAATATTCAACATCGCATCAAGCTTATATTGATCCGTAATCTGCATTGGAATCAAATCTGCGTCCAGCCGCCGGTCTCCAACAACCTTGATTCCATTTTCTCCTGCAATTTTCTGCATTTCGATTTCCAAAAGCGAGAACTTCGGAAGGGTTTGAAAGGCACCGATAAACCAACCATAGGTTGAAGGAAAAAATTTGGTAGCGACTTGATTGCCGGGATCCTTCACCACCTTGTCATAAACCTCCTCAAGATGCATCAATCGATAGAGCCTGCCGATTCGCAACTTGTTGATCGACTCAGGCGCCGCACTTGCAGAGCCGGGTTCTAAAAGGAGAGCGCCTTTCTCTTTCACACCTTCTGCTTCCGCCGCTGCAATGCCTCTACGGAGAGAAAATAGCCCCGCCTCAAGCTGAGCTTGAAAATTCTCAATAGCCGCTGTTTTATTAGGAAGCTGATCAACTACTCTGCGGATTAATGCGACCTCTTCCTGCAAAGACAAAATAACACGCGGCCTATCAGCCCTACGCGAAAGAATCACTTCTCTGACATTGGTAGCATCTGCAGAGCCGGATAAAAAATAGGTTTTCCATTCACTTTCAACCTGGCTTGCTTCATCCTGACGATATTGAGCAATCGACTCTGCCATTCCTTGTTCTGTATAAGAGATCATCGACTGAACAAGAGCTTTGGGTTCACCGTAAACTGCCCCCACAAAAATTCTTTTAAATTTTTCATAATAGCCCTCAGGTGTAAAATCTATTTTTGAATATTCACAAATAGTGTCATATATTTTAATCCACTCTTCTATTGAGTGTTCTTCTGACCTGACCTGCGTGTTTAATTCATAGATCGCATTTGTGACTTGCTCTAAGGCCTCATTTCGTTGAGGTCCCTGCTTCTTAAGAACTTCAACCCTTCGAGATAAAATGCTTAAATTTTCATTTATACTAACCACAAACCCTCTTAATTTTTGTATTAGCATTTTTATTAGAAAAATTGATATAATGATTTTTAGGAGATATTAATGATTAAAGTAAGTGATTTAAGTAATTGGTTTATTCAATTCCAAGGATTAACAGCTGACAAAACTCCACTGCAATGCACAACCACAGCATCAAGTTTTTCTTTTAAAGTTCCTTTTAATATCACCGAAGTCATTGAATGCACTTTTCCCATCAATCACAATTCAGAAGCTATTCTAGAAGGAAAGTATACCGTTTTTCCTTCAGGCTATACGTCCAAGTCGGTTTTAAAAGTGGTTGAAGAAGGAAAAGCACTGCGAGTATTTTTGAGCGGAGATCTTTCGCGATTCTCGTTTCAACTGAAACGAACTTCCTAAGTATTTCAGCAATTGACGTGTTTTCTTGAAAGTGCGATAAGTAAGGCCGATATCTATGGCCGAAAAAACAGAAAAGGCAACCCCGAAGAAGCTGCGTGATGCACGCAAAAAAGGGCAAGTTGCCAAGTCGCAAGATTTTCCTTCCGCTTTTACGTTCGTCACCTCTATTGCAGCGACGCTGTTTATGACAAAATATCTCTTTCAGCAGATGGCCGGGTTCATGATGGCAACATTTCAGAGCATCGGCGGCACCGGAGATTTCTCTTCAAAGATTGCAGGAATACTCGCCCAGTCCCTTCAAGTGATTTTAGAAAGCAGTGTTCCGATTGCCGTTGTGACGGCAATGATCGGCGTATTAGTCTCCTTCTTAGTGATCGGACCTGTTTTTTCCAGTGAAGTCCTAAAGATTGATTTAAAACGCCTCAATCCTGTGACGAACATCAAAAACATGTTTAAGCTCAAAACATGGATCGAGCTGCTTAAATCGATTTTGAAAATTTCAGTTGCAATGATCTTAATCTATACAGTGGTTTACAACAGCATCCCTGAAATTATCTCGACAGCCGGCATACCGATTCTTGGAGCGGCGCAAGTCTTTTCAGACTTTCTAATCAAAGTGATCATCCGCGTTGGAATATTTTTTATTATCATTGCGATGTTTGACCTTGCCTTCCAAAAATATAATTTCGGCAAGGAAATGAAAATGGAAAAATTTGAAGTTAAGCAGGAATTTAAAGATACGGAAGGCGATCCGCATGTCAAAAGCCGCAGAAGGCAAACGGCCCATGAGATCGCTTATCAAGAAGGACCCATCTCGGCTAGGCGCGCCAGAGCCATCATCACCAACCCCATCCACTTAGCAGTTGCAATCGAATATGATGAAGAAAAAGAGCCTGCACCGAAGATCATTACCATGGGGCAAGGAATTGTTGCAGATAAGATCATTAAATTCGGGCAAGAGGCCGGCGTTCCGATCATGAGAAACGTCAATCTTGCACAAATCCTTTTCCAGAAAGGGAAAATCGGCGATTATATACCTGAGGAGACTTACGAGGCCATGGCAGAGATCCTGCAGTGGCTCAAACGTCTTAAAGAAGAGGAATCGGGAGAATTGTTTCAATGAAGAATTTCTTACAAAACTTGTCAAGGGTGCTGGGCGGAGACAAAGTGCTGCGTGTCGTCAGCCAATCAAGCGACGTCATCTTAGCCTTTTTTGTCATCACCATCATCATGATGATCATCATCCCTGTCAGCCCCGGCTTCTTGGATAACTTGATCGCTATTAACATGACGGTTTCCATTGCATTGATGATGGTCGCTCTCTACATTCCGAAAGCTGTGAACTTGTCGATGTTCCCCTCCCTGCTCCTCATTACAACTTTGTTCCGCTTAGGGATTGAAATTTCAGCGACCAAGCAAATTCTTCTTTATGCTTACGCAGGACACATTATTCAAACCTTCGGTAACTTTGTAGTCGGAGGCAACTTCGTTGTCGGCGGCGTCGTCTTCTTAATCATTACAATCGTTCAGTTCATCGTGGTGACAAAAGGAGCCGAGAGGGTCGCAGAAGTAGCAGCCCGCTTCACCCTCGATGCGATGCCCGGTAAACAAATGAGCATCGATGCCGATATGCGCAGCGGTATCATCGATTCTAATCAAGCCCGCGAGCTACGCCTGGCCCTTGCTAAAGAGAGCCAACTCTACGGAGCCATGGACGGAGCGATGAAGTTCGTCAAAGGGGACGTGATCGCAGGTATCGTGATCGCTGTCATTAACATCATCGGGGGACTCATTATCGGCGTCTCAATGCATGGCATGTCAGCGCTACAAGCGGCCCAAACCTACACCTTGCTATCGATCGGTTCGGGACTCGTCTCCCAAATCCCATCTCTACTCATTTCGATGACAGCCGGTATCGTGACAACCCGTGTTTCAAGCGATAAAAAAGATTCTCCTTTGGGTCAAGAAATCAGTTCGCAGCTGCTCGGACAGCCCAAAGCGATTATGATTGCTTCTGCCGTTCTTTTCTTGATGTCATTCATTCCAGGGTTCCCCCGCACAATTTTTATTGTTTTAGCCGTTCTCTTAGGAAGTATCGCTACATCACGTTGGTACAAGCTGAAAAAAACAGCTGCTAAAGCAGCGCTGGGAGAGGCCACCGGCATGGGCGCTCCGGCAGATGTCGAAGGACATACCATGGTCCGTGGACGCACCGATGATTATGCATTGACTCTTCCCGTGATTTTAGAAATCGGGAAAAGCCTGTCCGTCCTCCTGAAAAAAGATCGCGGAGGATCGACCTTTGTCGAAGAGATGGTCCCTAAAATGAGGCACGCTCTTTATCAAGACTTAGGCGTTCGCTTCCCCGGCGTGCACGTTCGCACCGATGCTCCCAACTTGGAACCTGACGAATACGCCATCTACCTCAATGAAGTTCCTGTTGTCCGCGGTAAAATCCCTGAAGGTTTTTTACTCGTCAATGAGCTCCCCGATATCCTCCGTAAATACAATCTCCCCTTCACACAAACCAAAACCATCTTCGGACAGCCCTCTATTTGGGTTGACACCCGCTACCAAGAAGTACTCCAAAAAGCCAGCATTAAATTTTGGAAAGCTCAAGAAGTCATGATTTTGCACCTCTCTTATTTCTACCGCATGCATGCAAGCGACTTTATAGGAATTCAAGAAGTCCGCGCTATTTTAGAGTTCGTTGAAAAATCGTATCCCGACCTCGTCAAAGAAGTCACCCGCCTTGTCCCCTTGCAAAAACTAACAGAGATTTTCAGACGCCTTGTTCAAGAACAAATCTCGATCAAAGACCTTCGCACGATTTTGGAAGCGCTCAGCGAATGGGCCCAAACCGAAAAAGACACTGTCCTCTTAACCGAATACGTCCGTTCCTCCCTCAAACGATATATCAGTTACAAATACTCTCAAGGACAATCGGTCCTGGCCGTTTATCTTCTCGATCCTGAAATCGAAGATATGGTCCGCGGAGCCATCAAACAAACCTCTGCCGGCTCCTACCTTGCCCTCGATCCCGACTCAGTGCAAATGATCATGCAAGCCATGCGCACAACCATCAGCCCGACTCCTGCAGGCGGCCAGCCCCCTGTGTTGCTGACAGCCATCGATGTACGCCGCTTCGTCCGCAAGCTGATCGAAGGAGAATTCCCCGACCTTCCAGTGGTCTCCTACCAAGAAGTCGTCCCCGAAATGAGGATCCAACCCCTCGGAAGAGTCCAGCTCTCTTAAACCCCTATTCCTTAGGAAAACGTGTAAGGTCTCCACGTTTTTCCATGGAATAACGTGGAGACCTTACACGTTTTCCTAGGGAATAGTTGATTTTAGGCTTCAAATCGATTATTCTTAAGTGTATGAAGCGTGATATTGCTAAATCATTAGAGGCGTGGAAGAGTTCTGCAAGACGTAAGCCCCTCATTCTCAACGGGGCAAGGCAGGTTGGGAAAACATTTTCCTTAAAGAAATTTGGTGAAACAGCCTATCAAAAAGTGGCTTACTTCAATTTTGAGAAGGATGAAAAGCTAGAAGGCTATTTTAAGGAAACCTTAGATCCTAAGCAGCTTATTCAGATTCTTGGAATTCACGCAGAGCTAGACATCCAGCCTCACAATACCCTGATCATTTTTGATGAGATTCAAGAGTGCCCCAAAGCTCTTAATAGCCTAAAGTACTTCTGCGAAGAAGCCGGCAATTACCACATCGCTGCTGCGGGCTCGCTTTTAGGAGTCAAAACAGCGCAAGATGAAGGCTTTCCTGTTGGAAAAGTTAACTTTTTGCACCTTTTTCCACTGAACTTTTTTGAATTTTTATCAGCAACAGGCCATGAGAAAACCCGGGAATTTTTAGAGCAATATCAAACATGCGAGCCGCTCCCATCACCTCTTCATGACAAACTCATTCAGCTTTTAAAACTCTACTTCTTCATTGGGGGCATGCCCGAAGCTGTTGCAGATTATGCTCAGAATAACAACCTCAGTGTTGTGAGAGAAATTCAGCTAGAGATTTTAGGCGCCTATGAAAGAGATTTCGCAAAACATGCACCTACAACCGAGATCATGAAAATAACAACCGTTTGGAAACAAATCCATCGTCAATTAGCAAAAGAGAATAAAAAATTCATTTTTGCAGCAATCCGTAAAAGCGCACGCGGCCGAGATTATGAAGAGGCAATTCAGTGGCTGACCGATGCCGGTCTTATTCATAAAAGCCATCTCATCGAAACACCTAGATTTCCACTCTCTGCATATGCCGACACCCAAACATTCAAGCTCTTTTTACTTGATGTTGGACTACTTGGAGCCCAAAGTAATCTCTCTGCACAAATCATTCTCGAAGGCAATAGTTTATTTACGGAATTTAAAGGCTCTCTGACAGAAAACTATATTGCGCAAGAACTTATATCTTCCGATCAGAAAAACTTATATTACTGGACAAGTGAAGGAACCGCTGAAGTCGATTTTCTAATAGAAAACGACCATGAAATTCTCCCATTAGAAGTTAAATCAGGCTCAAGCGAGAAAAAAAAGAGTCTCCTTGTTTATGATACAAAGTATTCGCCTTCTAAATTGACGCGAGCCACCGCCATGAATTTGAAGCACGATGGAAAAATCTATAACTATCCTCTCTATTTGATCCGTCGATTTCCTGGACTATAAAAATAATTTTAATCATTAATACTCTTCTGGTATGAGAAGGGTATGTCGGATCCACATGTACCTAGCGTCCAGGGCGTCAGTCAACAAGCGACAGCCAAACAGGCTGCCATCAAGCAAGCCCAGGCCCAAAAGCTTCTGCAATATTCCATCATCCAAGAATCGGCGCGCGAAGAGTTTCAAGAATGGGGCGATCTCAATGCTTGGAACCCTATGGCTCTCTCTCGTAACTTTCAAACGCTGGAAAAACGGGCGCGAGAAAGAGCAAAAACTGATCAAACCACCCAAACAGAGAAAGAAGAAGAAGAGGAGGTTGAGGTCGTTGAAAAAATCCAAGAAATAGCTGAAAACTTTGAACGGAAAAATCCTGAACTGCAAGCACGAACTCTTCTCTCGCTTCAAGCTCGTATCTCAAGGGGCGATCCGCCCGATGAAATTTTACGCAAGCTCAAACAAGTCTATGTTGACGTAGCTCTTGTTGATGAGGCGATTGACTTTCTCATGGAAACGGCAGACGCCGACATGCAGCAAACCTTGCAGCTGGCCAAAGACGAACTTTACCGCACAAGCGAGAGAGAAGTCAAAGCCGGCCGCAACATGGGAATCCAAGCCCGCAACTTCTCCACTCAAGGACTCGGATCGCCGACAGCTCTTAGAGACCTCTACAGAAATCTGACTGCAAACCCCCGCGATGCCATCTCGCTCTTCCAAGAGCTTTCAACAAATTATCCTCTAGATAAAATGAAAGTTGTGATCGATTTTATGCTCCATTCTCTCGGCGCTGACGTCAAAGCAAAAGGACCTTCAATCTCGCGAGAAGATTTGCAGCGCATGATGGCAGAAACGCGCAATATGCAGGCTATCTTAGGAATCTTTCGATATTTTCTCTCCCGGATGAATTTAATTAGCAGCTCTTTTGATCGGCAAGGACTTGTTTTGCCCCCGCGCATCACCTTTGATGCGCTAGCGCGCCTTTTCGTAAAATTCATCCTAGAGCGTTATCCCAGCGTTGATAAAGCCCTTCTTCTTTCCCAGCAACTCGGCATATCGGGCGATAAAATTGCCCAAATCATCATCTATCTCCAATACCGCGATGCAATGAGGCAAGTCGCTCCCAGAATGTTTAGAGATGAAAGGCATCGCCAAGACCTTTTACTTTGCTTTATGGACACCCTAGAAACTCTTGAAGAAAAGCTTGAAGAAGAAAATCAGAAAAAGAAACGGGAGAAAAAGAAACAATAATGGATCGATTTGCCATCATCTTATCTGAACTTTCTGAACTGATTGATATTCCGCTTCATCCCGACCAAAATCGGAGCTGCTCTCTCAATGTCAACAACACAATGCATGTCCAACTGCAGGAAGAAGAAAACAAAGACAGACTCTTACTCGGCGCCTTCATCGGAGAACTTCCCCCCGGCAAATTTAGAGAAAAACTCCTGATTGAAACACTCAAAGAAAATAACCTCTTCCCCCGTGTGGGAACGTTTTCCTACAGCCCGCGCAACAACCAGCTCGCTTTTTTCACCTACATATCTCTTCCCAACTTAACTGGCATGCTTCTTGCCGATGTCTTAGAAGTCTTTCTAGACCGCGCATTCTCTTGGAAAACCGCCCTTGAAACAGGCCAAATCCCCTCTCGAGGCGCAAACCTGCAAAAAACCGGCCCCTCCATTTTTGATATCCAGAAATAAACTCTAAAAACTTTGGATGCGATTGACCTGCTTTCTAAGTAGAAGCCTCGCAGAATAGACATTTTGTTGTTTAACGTAAGATATTAAACCTTGAACGCTAGCCTGGAAACCTCTTATGATTAAATCATGCGACGCCTACTATTTATTTTAACTCTCCCCTGTCTTTTGTGGAGCAAAGATCTTATTCTAAAGACCCGGTTGTCCAGCTTAGATCCGCTCTCGGTTGCAGAACATCTGGCTTTTTATGAAGTTCATCCTGAGACGGAAGAGGGAAAACAGGCTCTTGGCCACGCGTGGCATCTTTTGTCCGGGGGAAAAATTGATTCTAAAAAAACAGCTCTAGCACTGCCGCCTGTTGATATTTTGCCTCTTATTTCGCTCATCACAAGGGACCAATCAGAAAAACCGGCAAAGTTAGATCCGGAGCAGCTTGCTGCGGTAGAAAAACTCGGAGAAGAGCTTCCCAATCGTTTTCTTAAAGGCCATCAAATTTGGACACGCCAGCAACTTCTAGAGTTAGAACCTCATGAGGTCGATCTTGGGAGAGGCCTTTTGATTGAACAGTTCAATGAAAATGTCGAAGATATTCGGCAGTATGAAGCAGGGCTGGATCTCATGGCGCTTCAAGTTAAAGCGCGCCTTCCTCAGTCAGCCAACCATGAAGATCAAGTCCGAGAAATCAGCAATTTCATCTTCCAAGAAATGCGCTTTCGTTTCCCTCCTCATTCCATTTATGCCAAAGATGTCGATCTTTACACATTTCTTCCTTCCGTGATGGATAGCCGAGAAGGAGTCTGCTTAGGTGTTTCTATTCTTTATCTCTGTATTGCACAGCGTATCGGCTTGCCGCTCGAGATTATTACACCCCCCGGCCACATTTATGTACGCTATAGAAATGGCGTCAAAGTCATTAATATCGAAACAACGGCCCGGGGAGTCAATCTTCCTTCCGATGTTTATTTAGGACTCGATACACGCCGCCTTCAAGAACGGAATATCAAAGAAGTGATTGGACTGGCCTATATTAACCAAGCATCTGTTGCCTGGGGGCTTAATGACCACACCACAACTTTAGAACGTTATGAAAAAGCACGTCCCTATGTCGGCGATGATCCTCTCTTAGATTTATTCATGGGTCTTAACTATCTATTTGTCGGAAAGAAAAAAGAAGGCAAAGCGCTTCTTGATAAACTCCGTCATTATACGTTTGATTGGGCGGTTTCTGGCGAAACAATGGCTGATGACTATCTGGACGGAAATGTCGATGCTGAGGGCATCAAAGCGGTTTTCATGCATGTCGACGAAACAAGAGAGTCGATTATTGAAAAACAAAAAATCCTTTCCCAATCTATTAAGAAATATCCCCGTTTTAGAGCGGGCCTTCTTCAGCTGGCAGTCTCTTGGCTTCAATTAGGCCGAAATGCCGAAGCAGAAGCCATTTTAGAAAAATATCACAAAATTGATCCTAGAAACTCTGTTGTCGAGTATTACATTGCAGCCATTGCAACCCAGAGGTTCGATTACAATAAAGCATGGCGGCATCTTCAAATCACCGAAGCAATCCTAAAAGCCCGTGACCACAAAAGCCCTGCGCTGAGAGGCCTCAGAAATCACCTGCGCAACTACGTTGTCCCTTCTAACTAATCATATCGAGCGCAGGATCTTTTCCCTGATCGAAAGGAAATGGAGCCTCGATATGCGGCGGAATCCCGCATGCTTCGTAAAGGTTCATCTGGGGATCAAAACGCAGCTCATTTGACAACAAAACCCACCACCCATTTGGCAAAATACGTGCAAACTGGTCGGATAAGATGCCCATTGTGCATTCACCTATCCGCGTTACATTGGGCAACGTTGAAGCCATCATTGTAAAAATCTCAGCAGCGCTTGCCGTAATAGGAGAAGTCAGAACGAAAATTGGAATAGTATCATTTGGTATTTTCTTTCCTTTCGAAGGTTTGAGCCAGGATTCACTACGTGGCGTCAGCTGTCCTCCATCATAGTATGTCTGGACGTATGAATAGAGCCTCTCTTCATGCGTAAATCTGCTTAGAATCATTTTTGAGAGCTCATCTGAGCCGCCTTGATTAAATCTCACATCGAAGATGACTTTCTTGGCATGCTTAAAGCTATCAACTAACCGGTCAAGCGTCGATTCTAGCTCTTCAGGATCACACTCAAGCGATAGAATGTTAATGTAACCAATAGAAGGATCTTGCTTCAAAAATCCCCATAAAAGCGCCTTATCTTGCTGAGGATCGGCCAAATAATGTTCTTTGATAGTAGCAATCGCTTGTGATGTGACAGTATCGACATCTGTTTGCCTAGTATCAAGACCTTGCTGAAAAGCGGGTCGAAGGGAAAAGCCGAAGTATTTTTCTGATTCTTCATCAAGACCTTTACACAAAGCGACATGATTATCTTTGAATGCAGCAAGAACCAAAACACATTGATTAAACAGTTCTGCTTCGCTCATTGAATCGGTAATCGTCACCGAATTCATCAATGATTCAATCTCTATATTTCTTAAAGAAGCAAATGCATAATGCTCCCTCAGAAGGGTTCGTAAAACATCGAATGTTTTTATCGGTGAATTATCAGGATAAGTTTCCAAACTGAAACGGCATTTTTGAAGCTCTTGCTCTCCGGCAATCTGAAGTCTATCTCCCTCAGCTTGAATACCGGCTAAAGCATCATCGTCTAAAATGATAGGCGGCTGTTCTTGAAGAAGGCTCCTGGACGTTTTCTGATAACGAATTAAGCACGGCTTTTGGTCTTCGTTTCTATAAAAGTAAGCCACAAGACCTTGGGTAGGGTCTTCCCAAACCCCTTCAATTGCCTTAAATGCATCTTGAGAAGTCACATTGTAATAGACACTTTCATTTGTTGCTGAAAAATCTGATGAAATAGTTGCCATAGGCATCTATTTTACACTATTGTGGATTAAAGAAATTTATTTATAGTTGCATAAAACAACTATTTTTTTTAAAAGGAGCTTGAACTCAAAGGAAACGTAATGAATCTTATCCGTGCTTTAACAATGCTGGTCCTTATTCTTTTTGCTGTCTTCTATTCAGACAAACTTCTTGGGTTCATCCAGCTAAACGATGTCATGTCGACCGATGAACAGAGAAAAACAGGCATTTCACAACTTACTGATAATCAAAAACAAGAGCTCGAAAACTGGATAAATAACACCTTTGTTCTCAAAACAGCTGCTTCAACAGCCCATCCTCCAGCCCCTTTGACCCTTCAAGAAAACCTCCAAGGCGGAGCCCAGCTTCAGCTGAGCGATGGTTCTATTTATGAAATAGCCCCTACAGACCGGGCAAAAGCGACCTTCTGGCTTACCCCTATAACCATGACAGTCTCTCAGAGCAATGATCCCATGTACCCGGTTCTAATAACCAATACCTTAAGCGGTGTCAGCGTCCGGGCTAAACAAGTCCAGCCGCCAACACCCCAACCTAAGTCATTGTAAACCAATAATTATCATAATAATTTATTGTTAATAATAAATTTGTTTAATTGATTTAATTTTAACTAATTGTTTAAAATATAAATACAAAAACAATTTTGGTTTAATAACATTATGTCAATACCTTCACCAATTCCTTTCTCAACAGCACACACTTTACGCGAAACAACCAATCAAAAAAGACCATCCCCTTTTGCAGCTAAAGACTCAAAGAGAGGTAGATTAGAATTAACTCCCTCCAAATCTGCGACTTGCGTGAGAGAAGCGGATCACGATTGTGGAAATATAGAAGAGGTATACACATCCACAAAAGCGATTGCAAGACTTCATCACTCTTTATTCCGATTCTCTTTAGCCCATGCCTTTGATTGCACAACCATCCGCGGAGTGACAATCATGAACGGAGCAGTCTCCCACTGTGGAGGATGCCAGGCAGGACATGCGGCTCTTTCACCTACTCTATATGATAATATTTTAGAAACGATAAGTGAGAAGTTAAGCACCAAGAAGCTGGATGAATTATATGACTATGAACAATCCTATGTTCAAACTCGATTTGCTCCCACAATGGAAGAGCTTGAAAAACTAAGCTCCGATGATGAAATAACCCGCACAGAAGTTTTTGGACAGTTCATAACCAGATTAAAACCTCACGAGACAAAGGGAACCTTTGTTGGCACTTTAACAGAAAAAGCAAGAAATGCAACGTATGATAACCCTACTGCTTCTAATCGTTTAGATTGTTATTTGGAACAACATTTAAGACCTTTAGAAGATGAATTAGCCGCTGAAAAAGGCGAACCCATTCCGGCGCTTGCAAAGTTGCAGACAAAATATCGTGAGCTCATCGATACTGCAATTGAAAATTTAAACGCTCGTTATCCTCAGCTCGATGAGTTGCAAAAGGCATGGGATACCCTCATGGATGCCCAGAAGAAAATAACTGATTTAGAACCTGATTTTGCTACACATGAAGCAGACTTTCATGCTTATGCTCAAGCTGTTGAAACAGCTCTTAAAGCCAAAAAAGTATTTTTTGAACAATTAGACGGAACACCTGGATTTAAATCTTTCAAAGATAAACTGGATGCAATCCAATCGCCTTACAATTTGAAGAACATTTTGAAGCTATATAAAAATGGACAAATCCAAGCCACATATGATTACTTCAAGAAAAATGAAAAATCTTTAAAAACAGATTCTAATATCACAAATGAATTCATTGAAGTGCGAAATGAAATCTCCCTAAGGATCCATGAAGCATCGATTCAACATAAAGTACTTGATCAAAACCACGATGAAATTAAATTCATGATGAAACATTTCTTCGGAGATCTCAACCCAGAAACCAAAACTTTACTTACCCCAAACAAAGAAAAGATTCAGCAAAGCATCCTTCGCTTAATCCCGCCACAACCTGCCAAAATTGTAGAGGAAAAAGAAGTAAATCCAGTCTGTAAGGCACTATTTTCATAGATACGGCAGGACATGCCATTTGAAATGAGCGACTAAATCGGGATCTTTTATTTTCCGCCCTGGGATTTTGATGATTGCTTGATAGGCTCGATTGAAAAGAATCTTTTTTTCTTCATCTGTAATTAATTGTTTCTCATAACAGTCGATGACGAGCGAATAGATAGAAGTTATAGAAGAACCGTAGTTCCCATCATCATCATCTCCTTCATCCTTCTGACAAGCCGCTATCCATTGAACTATCCTCTCAAAAAATTCAAGGCCTAGTTCCCTTGTTAGACAATCTGATTTTATCAGTTGATTGACCTGACCATTAATCTTGTGAGTAGGACAACCAGGAGTTTCATGTTTTATTAGCCTTTCATTTAGTTCTTGGAGTTGCTCAGTCTTAATTACATTCTGTTTTGCAAGAATCTGACCAAAAAAACTGGCTAGTCTGATTGCTTCGTAATCAGTCAGATGCGTCGGATCTGAAATCCATTCAACAAGTCTATTGTAATGGCCCAGAGCTTCTGACTTTTTGGCCTTTATCTGATGATTATGGATCAAAAATCGGGTGGCATCTGTCACAGGGCTCAAACTTGTTGTCATCTGATGTATTCCTATTTTTAGCTGTTCTACTTTAGACATTTACATCTAATAAGTAAACATTTTCATTGTTCTTTGCTGAATCAACATGATAATCTTGATTTACGAAAAGGAGTTTTTTATGAGTCTAGAAGCCTATTCTGCATCTTTACCCCTTAATGATTTCACTCCAGGTCCTAACAAACTAAAAAGATATCACTCCGTCTGCGGCACCAGCCACAACTCTCAACTTCCAATCACGCTTACTAAAGCTGAAGAATCCATGGCTAAAAGAGTCAAGCAAGCTGCGGAAGACCATAATTTACTTCCGAGCGAGCTTCCAATTGCTACCCCTACTCGTACAATACAAAAAGTGCAATTAAGCTCTAAAGCAAGCTCTCACCAAGGAAAGCGCCCTGCCAATGAAGACACGCATATTATGGTTTCTACTGACTATGGCGATATTTTTGCGGTGTGCGATGGGCACGGTTTTGTCAGTCGAAGGAGATTAAAAGAAGGCCTGCCGCAATCAGGGCAAGAAGCATCCCAATTTGTAGCTTCTAGCATTCGAGAAGATCTTTTAAAAATTATCCGTGAATGTAATTTTGACACACAACGGGCCTTTAAAATTTGGGCTGATAAAGTGCAAAGTAAGATACCGTTTATGATGGCTGGATCGACGGCTGTTGTTGGTTTTTTCGAGAAAATCAACCGTTATTTTCATGTTGCCACTATTGGTGATTCAGAAGCACTTGTCTTACGTATGCAAGATGGAATCATTCAGCCGATCCCTATGTCGCCTGAAAATAATTGGGCAACTCCCGCATGCGTTGAGAGGGCTAAACAAATTTTCGAGCCTGAGGTTTTTGATAAGTGGGAACAACTACCTGCAAAAGAAAGACGCTTTCCACCCAATGCAGGAGTTAACCTCGCCTGTTCATTTGGCGATCGATTAATGACCTATAAAGACAAAATCGGTGTCTCTCATGAACCTGATTGCTCCTTACTCCAACTTGAAAAGGGTGATCTTATTTTACTTGGATGCGACGGGGTTTTTGATTTTGCGGGGATCCATGAATTGATCGATAAAGTCATCGAGCCTCATTGGAATGACCGCAGTGCCAACCTTGCCAAGCTCATAGCAAAGTATGCTCTCGAAGAAAAACAAAGCACCGATAATGTGACTGTGATCACTGTGCGAGTCAACTCTGAGACAGCGCAAATCGAGATCAGGGCTTCTCAAGCATCAACAGAGGTTGAACAAACTCCTCCCCTGTGATCAGAGGCTCAAGATTTAGATTCTTTCAAAAACTCTTGGAATTGATCTTGCAGCGATCTTGGAACCACATCTTGGATTCCAGATTTGTCGTACATAAGAAAATAGGTACAGGCGACCATGATGCCGAGTGCTGGACTAAAAAGAGCAATAACCAGCGAGATCCCGCACACACCTGCTCTTCTCAGGGCAAGCCAACTTTTCTGAAGTTGTCCCTTAAATTTTCCAAAGGTCACTAAATACAGAGGAATGAAAAAAGCCAATTTGCTCAAGGTCCATGCAGCCCACGCTACATCTCCAATGAGCAGCAAGAAAAAAAGAACGCGGGCCGTCATCGAAGAGAAAAATCGATCCTTCGATGTCTCAATAGAGACCGTGCTTTCCTCTGTTTCTTTAACATCTGAGATATCAATGATTGGCATGCTTACTTCCTAAGTTTGTTAATTCCGTTGAGCGCAGCGATTCGGTACCCTTCTGCGTACGTCGGATAGTTGAACACTTGATCTATAAAATAATCGATCCGGGCATTAAAACTCATCGCAATTTGTCCGATATGTATTACTTCTGTCGCCGCCCTTCCTATGATATGAATCCCTAAAATTTGATGCGTGTCGCGATGAAATAAAATCTTAAAAAGACCCGGATCATTGCCCACAATAATATTGCGCGCGATCTCATAATAATAGGCTCTTCCAACTTCATATTTAAAGTTAAGCTTCTTCAGCTCCTCTTCAGTATAGCCGCAGGACGAGATTTCAGGAATCGTGTAAATTCCAATCGGATAAAATGTCGGAAACTCATGCGTCTCTTCCCCAAAAGCATGACAGGCAGCCAGGCGTCCTTGCTCCATGCTTGTCGATGCAAGCGAGGGTCCTCCAATGACATCTCCAGCAGCGTAAATATGGGAAACCTCTGTTTGAAATACACCATTGACCTGCACATAACCTTGCTGAGTTATTTTAGCGCCGGCTTTTTCAATTTGAAGCTCAGAAACATTTGCTTCCCGACCCAATGCATATAAAAGCATTTCGGCTTTAAGTTCTGTACCATCGTTAAACTTAACTTCCGCATGGTTTCCGACGCGCCGGATTTCTTTCGGCTCTTTGCGCCCAAGCATTTGAAGGCCTAATTCTCCCAGCGCTTTCTGGAGATGAAGTCCGATTTCAGCATCCAAGCTAGGCAGAAGATGATCCCGTTTATCCACAACCGTCACCTCTGTGCCAAGAGCTGCGAAAAAACTAGCATACTCAGAACCAATAATTCCCCCGCCTAAAACCAAAAGCGTTTTTGGAAGATGATCAATTTTAAGAAGACGCGTCGAATCTAAAATCACTTCACTGTCAAAAGGAACATGCAATGGATTACGGGGTTTGGATCCCCCGGCAATCAAAAACTTTTCCGACTCAATTTGATAAACAACTCTTTTTTCCTCATTTAATACTTCCAAGTGAAAGGGATCTATAAAACGAGCTGTACCGTTGATATAGTCTATGTTATTTTTCTCAAACTGCCTTAAGATCAGCTTCCGCTGCTCCTCTAATACAATGTTTAGGCGGTAGTTAAGATCGTTGATTGAAATCGCTTTCTCTGTCCGATTTTTCCCGTAGAAGCTCCGCTTATAAAAGCCCGTTAAATCTAAAATCGCCTCCCGCAAAGATTTGGAAGGAATCGTGCCCCAATTCAAAGAGTTCCCTCCAGGATGATCTTCTTTTTCAATGACAGCAACTTTCTTTCCAAGCTTGGATGCTTGAATGGCTCCCTTTTGACCAGCAGGGCCCGAACCAATGACTGTGTAATCGACTTTCAGATGTTTCATATCAAATTAAAATTTGTATTTACCATCTCACAGATTCTCAAGCAACTATTTTTAATTGAGAGTTATCTATCTCCTTGGTATCCTAAGACACTAAAAGAGGAATTTTTATGCCCAGACAATGTCAAGTAACGGGAAAGATCCCGGTTCGTGGTAATAGTTATGCAATCCGCGGAATTGCAAAAAAGAAAAAAGGGGTCGGCCTTAAAGTTACTGGAATTAAACGACGCCGTTTTAATCCCAACCTGATGAAAAAACGTTTCTGGCATCCTGAAGAGAAGCGCTTTATCACAATCAACGTAACTGCCCACGGCATGCGCCGGATCGATAAATTAGGTTTTGCTGCTGTCGCCCGCCAAATGCGCGCACGTGGCGAAAAGATCTAAACTTCTCGTTCTTCTCATTAGTTTTACCGCCTTGTATGGATTTTGCATCAAGGCGGCGCTTTCACCCTCTCTCCCCTCCCCTTCAAAGCCCCTTGTTTTCTATTCTAATCAAACACGCGATGACCTACGCCTTGTTTTAAAGAAAAGTTTTAAGCAAGCAGCTAGGTCCATTGATATTTGGATGTATACTGCAGCCGATGCCTTTCTTTTAAATCAGCTGCAAAAAAAAGCTGAAAAAGGAACAGACGTCCATATCCATTATGATAAACGAGGAGGCACCCCCGCTCTCTCTCAGCTGCTTCATCCACATGCTGTCAAAAGCAAAGGCCTCATGCACCGAAAAATTGTGATTGTAGATGACGCTCTGGTTTACTTAGGATCTGCTAACATGACAACTTCATCTCTTCAGCTGCATGATAATTTATCCGTCGGCATCTATGATCCCAACATGGCAGCGTTTTTAAAATCACCGTCTGCTAAAACCTACACTTTTGATAAAGGCATTTTATGGCTGCTCCCTGACTATTTGGCGATGCACGCGATCAAAGATAAAATCGATGAAGCACGCCTATCGATTTTTGTAGCGATGTTCACGCTGACGCAAACAGATTTAATTGAGGCTCTCATCCGAGCAAAAAACCGAGACGTCCAGGTAAAAGTCGCGCTCGATCGGTATACTGCACGCGGCGCAAGCAAAAAAGCCGTTCAGAAGTTAAGTGATGCAGGCATTGAAACCTTTTTCAGCGCAGGACTTACACTGCTTCACCATAAATGGGTCTATATCGATGGTAAAGAGCTGATACTGGGTTCGACAAACTGGACAGAGGCCGCGTTTCGGAAGAATGACGATCTCCTCCTCTTCTTAAGCTCCCTCGCCAAATCCCATAAGGTCCAGATCGAATCGCTCATCTCGGCAATTGAAATGGAATCGACAAAGTGATATAAGCCAAAATATGTCGCTGATTGCAATGACCTTTTCACTCTTCTTGCTGATGGACTCAGTTGGGAACGTGCCGCTCTTTATTTCGATATTAAAAAACATCTCTCCTGCAAGACAGTTTAAAATTATTTTAAGAGAACTGATTATTGCACTTTTTGTCATGGTGACTTTTCATTTTGTGGGAGATATCTTTTTAAACGCGCTCCAAATCCAGCAATACGCTGTTTTAGTCTCTGGAGGCATCATCTTATTCCTTCTTTCCCTTAAAATGATCTTCCCCACAGGTCATGATCCAGATACAGGCATCGGAAGAGATAAAGAGCCTTTCATTGTCCCGCTTGCGATTCCACTCGTTGCAGGCCCTGCCGTTCTTGCAGCTATCATCCTTTATTCTAGACAGCAACCCGACACCTACATCACCATCACCGCGATCTTTCTAGCATGGGCAATTTCTACTCTCATCCTTCTTTCATCGGCCTTTCTCAATAAAGTCCTCGGCAAGCGCGGCATCCTCGCCACAGAAAGGCTCATGGGCCTTATCCTAACCATGATGTCCGTCCAGATGTTCTTGGAAGGCATCTCTCAATTCACTCATGCGCAGTAAAAACAACTTCTGTCAACTTCTTCATTCAAAGTGTAAAAGCGAAGGTGTAATGTCATCCTCCAGCAAAGTTATCTTTGCCTTGAGATCAAAAAAAATGAAAAGATGTCAATAGACCACATGTACCGACACATTTAAGACTTTTTCTTTCTTAAGAACTTTTTCTTTTTTTTAGGCATAACGCTTAATTCAGCCTCAATTTCTTCTACTGTAGGAAGTCTTGACTTAAGTTCTTTCGGGAGTTTTTCAACCAATTTCACCTCAAATTCAGCCACTCCAATTGGACGATTAAAGTTTCTTAGGACATATTCCACAAACACGTTGTCCTTTGTTTTGCAAAAAATGAGACCGATGGTTGGTTTATCATCTTCATTTCGGAGCTGATCATCTACTGCTGAAAGGTAAGCGCTCATTTGCCCAGCATCGCTACTATCGAATTCACCAGTCTTTAGATCAACGACTATGTAACACCTTAACTTTAGGTGGTAAAATAGCAAATCGATATACAGGTCTTTTTCGCCGGCTTTGACTGGATATTGTTTCCCAACAAATGCAAAGCCTTGCCCTAGTTCTATCAGGCACTTTTGGATATTTTTGACCAGCCCTTTCTCTAGGTCTTTTTCCAAATGATCCTTGTGTAGAGCAAAAAAGTCGAAGACGTAGGGATCTTTCGTAGTTTGCTGTGCTAAATCTGATTGAAGAGGCGGCAAAACTGCCTTGAAATTTGTAATCGCCTTTCCTTCTCTGCGGTATAGGCCATTTTTAATCCAAATTGTGAGCATGCTTCTGCTCCAACCATGTTCTATGATCTTAGAAGCATACCATAATCTTTCTTCAAAGCTCTTGAGTTTGTCTAGTAAGATGAAATTATGACCCCAAGGGATGTTAAGGAATGGTTCCAACTGGTTTTCTTGTAATTGTCCAACAGCTGTTAGACAACTTGAATATGCTAGATAAAAAGCCCTCATCCTAAAGATATTAGTTCTTGAAAACCCTTCTACCCCTGGAAATTCATTTTGAAGGTCTTTGGCTACCTTCTCTAGAACCCCACTACCCCACCCCTCTCGTTTCTGTTTTTCAACTATTTCTTTTCCAATCTCCCAATATAACTTGATTAGTTCCTGGTTGACGGAGGTGGCGGCCTTTATTTGAGCGGATCGAATCTTTGTCTTAAGGAAAGTGATAAATTTCGTGTAATTCGCTGAGGACATTTCGGTCTTTTTTGCGATGGGTGGATTTTTTTTAGTCATTGACAATCCCGATTTCTTTCTGAAAAAGTAAGTGAATTCCTTCACATAAGAGAGCAGATTTATCGGTCTTTCTCTTTTCTCTTAATCGCTTGATAAACAATTCATTAAGCTTTGTTTCCTCTTCCTCTGTCATGTAGACTGTCGTCTTTGCTTTCTTTGGAGCTACAGCTTCTTTTGTTTGCATAAATGATCCTAAGTTTGGGTTAGCACGCTAGCATGCCATCACTCTTCAAAAAAATCAAACCATTATCGCGATTTAACTGTTTAGCGCTTGACTTGTCTAACGGTATGCTTGCTCAAGGAGTTTTTACATAATCTTAGGTTGAAAGTGATAGTTGGTAGGTTGTTACAACAACGCTGGTTGTAAGCTGATACCACAGATAAGACCAGAAGCAGAAGTGTCAATTACGAACTGCCCTAAGGAGAGAATCAGGGCATTTTGGAAGTAACAGCTGTCTTAGAAGGGATTTCTCAGTTTACTTTAGGCGCAGTAAGCTGAGCAGAATTGACTTTTGTCAATAGAGCCTATATTCTCTTCAAATTATGTCTGTGTCTTCATGTATAAATCCTGCAAGCATTCTTGAAAGCCTGGGTTGGGGCGAAAGTGATGCGCTAGAGTTTAAATCCGCAAAAGGGGGGCCTCCCTAAAAGTCTTTGGGAAACTTATAGTGCAATGGCAAATTCTAAAGGCGGTGTTATCTTGCTCGGTGTTGAAGACGATGGCTCTGTGAGTGGAGTTAGAAATGTTTCAAATATGGAAAGAGATTTTTGGGCTACGATTAATAATCGAGGAAAAGTAAGTCACTCTCTTCTAACACCAAATGATGTTAAAGTAGTGGAGCATCCCAAAGGACCAATTCTTGCCTTTCGTATTCCAAGAGCGTCCTATAAACAAAGACCCATATTCATCGGCCAAAACCCATTAACCGGTACATTTCGCCGATATGCAGATGGAGATTATCACTGCCGCGAACAAGAGGTTCGTAGAATGATTTCGGATAGTTCAGATGAGTCCGCTGATAGTCATATTCTTGAAAACTTTGGCCTCGATGACCTAGATATGGCTAGTGTTCAGCAATATCGCCAACGATTTTCTGCCTTCCATCCAACACACACCTGGTTAGGTGAAAAAATTGAAGGATTTCTCCTTAAACTTGGTGGTTGGAACTACTCTGACAATGGCTCTCAAGGTCCAAGCTTAGCAGGCCTGCTGATGTTTGGTAAGGATGAATCAATTCGAAGAGGTTGTCCGGCTTACTTTGTGGATTATCGAGAAAGGCTGTCCGAGGATTTGGGCATACGATGGACAGATCGTTTGATTCCAGACGGAACATGGACTGGCAATCTATTTCAGTTTTACACACGAGTCATACAAAAGTTATCTGCAGACTTAAAGCTTCCATTTCAGTTGGATGATAAACTCTTCAGAAAAGGTGAAACAGTTGTTCACGTTGCTGTCAGAGAAGCTTTAGTCAATGCTTTAATACATTCTGATTTTTATGGAGAGGGTGGGATAATTATTGAAAAATACAAAGATCGTTTTGAATTTTCTAATCCAGGATCTTTACTCATATCATTCGAGCAACTATTGCAAGGAGGGATCAGTATTTGTAGAAATAAATCTTTGCAGCTCATGTTTACGATGATTGGTGCAGCTGAACATGCTGGATCTGGTATTGATAAAATTCGTGCTGGATGGCAGTCCCAGCACTGGCGAGAACCTCTATTTAAAGAGACAGTAAATCCAGAGAGGGTTCTTTGGAAATTACCCATGGTAAGCCTCATCCCTGAAGAGTCAATTGATAGGTTGAAAAAACGATTTGGAAAAAATTTTTCAAAATTCAATCAACTTGAAATTCAAGCTCTTGTTACCGCAGATGTTGAAGGAAACGTAGATAATGCACGTATGAGACAGATTACAAATAGTCATCCGACGGATATTACGCATCTCCTTCAAAGACTTGTAAGTAAAAAAGCCCTCATCCAAGATGGGCAAGGAAGGGCTACCCGGTATTCATTACCTTCGTTACTTGACTCCGCACATAAGCACTCTGACTCCGCACATTCTGCGCAAACAGCTGATTTACAGTGGTTAAAGCTAATGGAAATTGCCAGTCAGTTTGGTGCTTCTCAAAGATTACCTCCTCAATCTATGAAAAATATATTATTAGAGTTATGTCGTCATGACTGGCTTACCGCAAGAGAACTGAGTGACTTAACAAATAGGCATTATAATGGCCTTCGTTATCGTTATCTAACACCCATGGTTAATGAAGGTCTGCTGATGTTAAGATATCCAAATAAGCCCAATCGAGCCGACCAAGCCTACAAAGCCATAACGATTGATAATGATCGGGACTAAGAAAGCTCAGCTTTAAGAGTTTTCACTCTATTTTTGAGTTCTGTTGGATGCAGTGGGGCTGGGGGCTTGATCATCCGATAAAAGACGGAAAGTTTACCTTTAAAATCATGTTCAGGTTTAACAAAAACTACATGCTCATGAAAGTGAGGTACAGTTTGTCCTGCAAGGGAGCCTGTTTTATGATATCGATAGCAAATATGTTCAGGATAATTCTTGATAAGAGCACCCGCAAACTCGTGCGCTTCATCAAATTCATCTTGGGTTAATTCTGTCAGCTTTTCATGGTGTGCTTTGGGCACGAGTAAATAGTGAAGGCCCTCTTTTCCAATCGGAGCATAGTTATACAAAACTCGAATATGCTTGCCTTCCCAAATCAATTGGGAATCAATCACTTCTTTTTTACAAAAAGCGTCTACAGCAGCGCTCGCAACTCTATCTTGTGTTGGTACATTTTGCTCATGCTTCAAATCTTTCGATGCATTGAACACCTGAGATCTTTCCTTACCTGAAAGCGGATAACGTCCAAAAGTCAAGAGAAACACAACTTGTAGTTGTTGCACAATACTCCGAGTCCTATCCCAAAACGAGTTTTTATTTCCAAAGGCTGGAACCATCTCCCAACCTGTATCGAGGCTCGACTTGTAGACCAAGTAATTACAAATTCCTTGTTTCTCCCAGAAACGGGCAACTTTTTGCATCATTGAAAAAAGTTCTTTCGAATTTTCTTCTCCCTTTCGATCAATTAAAAGAGAGTGAGATGACAAAGCAGTCTGCGGAACAGAGATTTTCCAATCCGAGCCCTCATCGATGCAGTCGACTGATGTAACCATTGACATAGAGCAAGCATTCTACACATTTCGATAAATCGATAAAAGCTTCTCTTTTGTTAATTCTGTTTTATCTTTTACATCTAGAATAATTTTTCCACGGCTAAGAGCGATCACCCGATTTCCATAGAGGAGTGCATCGTCTAGATTGTGGGTTGTCATGATGGCAGTCAGTTGATTATTTGTAATAACTTCATGGGTAAGCTGCATGAGAGAGCGTGCTCGATGGGGGTCTAATGCGCTTGTGTGTTCATCTAGAAGAAGAAGCGGAGGCAAACACCAGACACTCATTGCAAGGCCTAGCGTCTGCCGTTCTCCCCCTGAAAGTAAATGAACCGGTTCATCCAATTTCTCTCTTAAGTTAGAATGATATGCTTGGAGAGTCTGGGCAATTTTTTCTCTGCTTATTTTAGCTTTTTGATTGCGGCCTGCAGCGATCAGGCAATTTTCTAAAACGCTTAAATGCGAAAACGTCGTTAAGTTAAGATCTTGCGTCAGCGTAACGATCTCTTTTGCACGCTGATGAATGGAGTGGTTTGCAAGAGAGATCCCTTTGAAAGAAATTTCGCCAAGCGTTGGTTTAGAGAGCCCGTTAATCATTTTAATCAGAGAGCTTTTTCCCGAGCCGTTGCTTCCCAATAAAACAATAAAATCCCCTGAAAAAATCTCAAGAGAGATCTCACTTAATATCGGCTCTTCTTTGGAAGGAACTTTTAGATTTAAGTTTTTTATCGAAAGAAGTGTCATACAGTCCTTTCCCGAAGGGTTGCAAAAAAGCCGATTAAAGAGACTCCCATCATCATCCGTAAATAGACAGGATCCAAGCCAAAGGAAATTAAACTGTTCACGACAAAAAAGTAGATGCAAACTCCTATCAAGCAAAAGAAAAGCTTTAGAACTTTGTCAAATCGATGTCTTTGAAAAAAGTAGCTATAAAGCTGCTCTCCGATGATCACCGTGCCCAGCGCAATTAGAATCATGCCTGTCCCCATGCCGATATCTGCATAACCGCTGGCTTGTGCAGTCAGCGTTCCGCAAAAACCAACAAGACTGTTGCTCATCGATAAACCGATCATCCGAAAAACATGCGATTTTTTTGCAGAAAGATAGAGCAGTGTTGAGTTGATGCCAAAAGCATAAAGCATCAAACCTAAACGGGATTTTAGTAGAAATGCAACACCTGCAAGGCTCGCAAAAGAAACGATCGATAAAATCGCAAGTTTTGAGCCTTCATTAGAAAAAATAGAAGGGTGATTATAGAGGGAAAGATTGGGCTTTCCCATGAGTTTGAGCGTGACGGTGTTCAAAATAAAGACCAGCAGTATCCCTGCAATCAGAGGATTGAGATGCAATTTTGATTGCAGAAGACTCACGATCACTCCAGCCACGCCGCCGGCACAGGCGCCTCCTAGCATCGCCACATAGGGGCTTGCGCCCGCATGGATGAGTGTCGCGTAGGTCGCCGCTCCCAAGACAAAACTCCCATCTGTTGTCAGATCCGGAATTTTTAGAACTACATAGCTGATATAAATCCCTAAACAAAGAGGCAAAAACAGCAAGCTTTGTTCGATGATGTTTATGAACATGGCTCTCCCCTTAGTTCAACTGGATAGCCGAGCCTCACGGCTGCTTTTTCAAGAGCTGGAAGATCAACTCCTTGTTTTATGCAAGCCTCTCGATTGACAAAGAGAGGAAAAGGTCCTTGCATCGTTTGCACAGCTCTCTCTTTTGCTCCACCGAAGATTTTCTGAATCATCTGGCCACCTTGCCGTCCGATATCAGCTTCCTTTACTCCAATTGCAAAAGCGCCTCCTCCGATAATTGAGCCTTCGTCGGATGTCATCACAGGAATCTTCAACTTTTCTGCTTGCCGAACAACTGTTTGTATTCCGCTGACAATGAAATGATCTTTTAAAACGAAGATCGCTTGACTATCGTTTGCAATTGCACTTCCTGCCGTATAGAGCTCAGAGTGAGATTGCACCATCAGCTTTTGAACTTCGATGCCATTTGCTTTTGCAGCCTGAAGCGTTTTAGGAATTTCAGCAGCAATCTTTTCAGAAGAACTGTAAAGCAGCGTGATTTTTTTTATCTCAGGGAACGCTGCATGAAGAAAATTCAACGCCTCTTCCGCAGATAATTGATCTTTCAAACAGGCCGCTTTGCCCTCGATATCTGCCGCTAAACAAACCACTTCGCAATCTTTAGCAAGACTGAGCGTCATTTGCGAAGCTGCGGTCCCAATTGGTACGATGACATCGCATCGATCTCGCAAAAGCTGCTGGATGATGGTTTTTTGGATTGTAGGATCGCCTTGCGCATTCAGCACCTTTATGACCGTATTTTTGCCAGTAAGCGTCTCTTTGAGGCCGCGGACAATGTCATTTAAGGCTTGATGCTCCATAGGAACCACAACACCGATCAACTTCTCCTCACGTTCCTTTGGAGATACGGTGAAATAAATCACCGCAACTAATGCAAATACAAATAATAAAATAATTTTTTTCATAAAAATCCTTAATTTTGAGTTTAAAAAAATGAAGGGAACGTTAGCGGCGCCAACGGAAGTTCAGATGCTTTTCCAGGAAAGTCTTTAGAGTTTTATCGATAACCTTGAGGGCATTAGAGCCCCGGGTGATTTGAGCAATGCTGACTTTATATGTTTTTGCAAGCTTGCGCTGCGTCATTTGACCCAGACACAGCTCTTTGATAATCAAATAACGAGAAGAGAGAAGCTCTTTTTCTTCGATAGTTAAAAATAAATTGAATAGACGATCGAGCTCTTGTGTCGATTGGGCTTTGGAGCACAGCTCTAAAAATTCCTCCCATCCGGGAGTTTGAGAATTCATCTATTTTCCTTGTATATGTGAAACATTACAACATTACAAACTTATTGTCAAATCGATAAAAATGTGGTACAATGCCTCTATGAAAAACTTGAAACTCATCGTTGCATATGAAGGGACTGCTTACTTGGGCTGGCAGAAGACAGAAATGGGCCCTAGTGTTGAAGACGAGCTTCAAAAAGTCTTGCAGCAGATTTTGCAACATCCGGTGAAGCTGCAGGCGGCAAGCAGGACAGATGCGGGGGTTCATGCTGAAGGTCAGGTAGTCAATTTTTTCACCTCTAAAGAAGTGGTTTTAGATCGTCTTAAAAGGAGCATTAATGGCCTGCTTCCTACAGATATTCGCATAGTGGGAATCGAAATGATGCCGGACGGCTTTCATCCGACGTTGGAAGCTAAAGGCAAGGAATACCACTACTCTATTTGTTTAGGACCCACTCAGCTACCATTCCATCGAAATTTTTCATGGCATTTTGTCAAACCCCTCGATATAGAAAAGATGAAAGAAGCGGCCTCATTTTTGATAGGAAAGCACGACTTTTCTGCACTCACGAACGAGAAACAAGACAATAATGTGAGAGAAGTGTTTCATATAGAAATCGAAGAGATTGAAACGGGCCGCCTACGAATTCGCGTGGCAGGAAACCATTTTCTTTATAAAATGGTTCGCAACATTGTCGGAACAGTTGTTTATGCAGGCTGTGAGATGCTCCTTCTAGAAGATGTGAAATCTCTTTTAGAAAGCGGCAATCGCTCAGCTGCAGGGATGACTGCTCCGGCGCACGGATTAACCTTAAAGAATGTCTACTATGATTGAAAGAAACGACCCTTGCTGGTGCGGCAGCGGAAATAAATGGAAAAAATGCCATTACCCAATTCAGCCTGCGCACGACTTTAAAATGCTGGCGCAAAGCTATAAGAAAAAATACGGCATCATTCTTAAAACTCCCGCACAGATTCAAGGGATACGGAGTGCTTGCCACTTAGCCGCCTCCATTTTGAAAAAAACCTGCGAGATGGCAAAAGAAGGCGTTACTACAGATGAGCTAAATAGCTTTGCTGAAGAGCTGCATAAAAAAGCAGGGGCAATACCTGCATCGCTGGGCTACGGAGAGCCTCCTTTTCCTAAAGGCATCTGCACATCGCTCAACGAAGTGATCTGCCATGGAATTCCCGATGATCGCCCTCTGCAAAAAGGGGATATCCTCAATATTGATGTTGCCTGCATTTTAAACGGTTATTATGGGGACTGCAGCGCAATGGTCATGATCGGGCCTGTGGATGAAGAAAAGAAACGGGTTGTAGAAGTTTCCAAAGAATGCCTCCGAAGAGCGATCGAAATGTTAAAACCGGGTGTTTTAGTCTCTGATATTGGACAAGTGATTGAAGACTACGCACGGGCCCACAAATGCTCTGTTGTGAACCAATTTGTCGCCCATGGAGTGGGCCTGGAGTTCCATGAACCGCCGCAAGTTCCGCATCATTACAACAATGTTTCAATTCCCTTAGCAGAAGGGATGACTTTTACAATCGAGCCGATGATTAATGCCGGAGTCCGGTCAGGGATTATTGATCCGATTGATCAGTGGACAGCACGAACCTCCGACGGAAAGCCAAGTGCTCAGTGGGAGCATACGGTTTTAATCACGAAAGAAGGTCACGAGATTCTAACTCTAGCTTAGATTTCTTCTTCGCCAGTTCGTTTTTTGTTTCAAAGAGTTGTTTTTTGAGCTGACGATTGATGGTCTCTGTTTGACGCCGCTCCATGTCGAACAGTTCGGGTTCCATTTTTGAAAGGTTGAGTTCATTTAGTTTGCGCTCTTTTTGAATCAGCAGCTCACCTAAGGTATGATTTTCCCCCTTGAGCTTTTCAATCTCTTGCTGATGGACTTCGACAAGTTTCTGATAGGAATTGCATCGTTCTTCAGAACGAATGGCTTTTTGCTGGAGCTTTTGCATTTCTCGATTAAGGCCGTCGATGGTTTGCGAAGCTTCTGCTTGCAACTCATCAATACGCATCTGCCACTTTAGTTTTTCATCTGTCGGAACCTCAATCGGCTTTTCCGGCTTGTAAAACATCACAATGAGGGCCGATGCAAGCGCAAAACCGCCTCCCAGCGAAATCCAAGAGAGTGCCTCTCTTTGAAGGACGATCCAAATCACTGTTAACACCCCTAGAATGACACCAGCCCATCTTAACATTCGATTAGCCTCCCTAAAATGCGACCCATGGTCAAAAATCCATCTTGCAGCTGCCTGAGTCCAAAACGTTCATTGGGAGCATGGATGTCATCTGAATCTAAACAAACACCAACCATCGCTACCTCACCACCTACAGCATCTCTTAAGTCGGCTACAAGTGGGACTGTTGCTCCACATAACATTTTTTGGCACGGCTTTCCAAAAACATCAGCATACGCATCAGAGCAAAGACGCGCAAGCTTTGTATGAGGAGATGTTCGTACGGGCTTGCCGCCATGATCATGCGTGACTGAAATTTCTATGCCATGCGGCGCTTCTTTTTTTAGAAATTCAGTGATACATTTAACAATTTTTTCCGGATCTTGATTTGGAACGAGCCGGCAGGAAATTTTTGCAAATGCTTCGCTCGGAATAACTGTCTTAAAACCAGTTCCTGTATAACCTCCAGAAATCCCATTAATTTCAAGAGTGGGGCGGATGGTATTGGACTCCCATAGAGAATAGTTTCCTTCACCTTGAAATGCCTTGATGCCAAATTGTTTTTGCAAGTACTCCAGATCGACTTCTTGCAAGCATTCTTTTAGCTCATCTTTTGAGGGAATGACAACGTCATCATAGAATCCGGGAACTGTTACAACACCGCTACTATCCCACAATTTTGCAAGTAGCTGAATCAAAGCTCGATTAGGGTTTAAAGCGATTCCTCCATGGACTCCAGAGTGGAGATCAATCCTAGAATTGATGCATTTAACTTCCATGGCTATGATGCCTCTAAGTCCAATGCTGATGGCCGGAGTATCCAGCGCCGGCAGTCCCATATCTGCAATGAGAAGATAATCGGCTTTAAGCTGATCTTTTTTCTCTTTAACTGCCTCAAGCGAGCCTGTGCTTCCACATTCCTCTTCACCTTCGACAAAAAGTTTGATATTGAGATTCACTTTTTTACAGAGATCAAAGACAGCCCTGAGAGCTGCAAGCGTATTAAAACATTGTCCCTTGTTATCTGACGCGCCCCTTGCATAGACGTATCCCTCTCTAATCTGCGGCTCAAATGGAGGAGATTTCCATTTCTCTATCGGGTCTATTGGCTGCACATCGTAGTGGTGGTAAATGAGAACAGTGGGCCGCGATGGATCTACAACATGAGAGGCAAAAACAACCGGATGGCCTTTGGTTTTCCAAATATCAACCTTAAAGCCGATGTCTTTAAGATAAGCCCCCACCCATTCTGCCGCTCTTTGGATATCTTTTTTGTAAGCTGGATCCGTACTAATGGAAGGTATTTTTAAAAAAGAGAAGTAATCTGCAAAAAGCTTCTCCTTATGGTCCTTGTACCAGGACTTAAGCTCTTCAATGGAAGGTCTCGTCATAGCTGATCATCCATGATAGTGGATGCGCTTTCAACAAGATATGCAGCAAGAACTGGATCATCTCCTCCGATAGTCATTTCAACTTCCATTTGACCATCTTGAGTGGGCTGTCCGCAGGTAATAAGAACATAACACCGATTATTTTCTGAAAGCGCTTGGGTAATATTTTGACTCTGCTCTTTTTGAGCCCCCGCAAAACATTTCAGCATACAAGACCTCTTGTTCGGGTTGTCAACTTTTCTCTTCAATTATAAAATCTATGTAAATTCAATATAAAATACATCGCATAATTTAATATTAAACTGCAATCGCTCTTTTCGATTAAAATTATAGTTTACATTCTTGACCGTTAACATTTTAACGTGTTTAATAGGTGAAGACAGAGGAGGATTTATATGGGTTTTGCTAGAAGGATTTTTCTATTTTTTGCCGTGAACGCGCTTGTTATTTTTACAATCTCCATCATTCTAAGATTGTTCAATGTGCAACCCTTTCTCCAATCGCACGGCATCAGCTACGGCGATCTTCTCTTATTCTGTATCATTTGGGGCTTTGGCGGAGCATTCATCTCTCTTGCGCTCTCCCGCTCCATGGCAAAATGGATGATGGGTGTTAAAGTCCTCGATCCCAATACCCGTGACACCCAAGGAAAAGATCTGATCCACGTTGTTTATTCTCTTGCTAGAGCTGCGAACCTTCCTGCGATGCCTGAAGTTGGCATCTATGAATCTCAAGAGCTCAACGCTTTTGCAACAGGTCCCTCTCGCAAAAGATCGCTCGTTGCCGTCTCCCGCGGTTTACTTAATAAAATGTCACCTCAAGAACTCGAAGGAGTTCTCGGTCATGAAATCTCTCACATCGCTAATGGCGACATGGTCACGATGACGCTTATCCAAGGCGTTATCAACGCCTTTGTCATGTTCTTAGCCCGCGTGCTTGCTTTTGCACTCTCAGGCCTTGGAAACAAAAACAACCAGCGCTCTTCCAATGGAACGTATTACATGCTCGTGTTTGTGTTCGAACTCGTCTTCATGTTCTTAGGAATGCTTGTCATTGCTGCTTACTCTCGCTTCCGAGAGTTCCGCGCAGACCGCGGCGGAGCAAAGCTTGCAGGAAAAAACAGCATGATTTCAGCCTTAGAAGCCCTTAAGCGTACCCAAGAAGTCGTCGATCAAAGATACGAAAAGCCCGCCTTCCAAAGCTTTAAGATTTCCAATCCTAAACGGCATGGAATCAGACAGCTCTTTTCAACCCATCCTCCCCTAGAGGAGAGAATTGATAGATTGAAACAGCTGGGATAAGCTGATTTAAAAAAAATATTTACAAACATTAGTCCCTATGAAAACCATTTTAACTTTTTAACTTTTTTGGTATATTAATTGCACAAATTTGGAGGCTATAGTGATTGGTGCAATCCGCTCGGGAACAGTTAGTACTTTAAAATGGGGTGTAAGCCTTATAGGACCTGTTGTTGTCACCAACTGGGCTATTAATAAGTTTGAAGGTCTTCGTGACTTAAATAGATCAGTTCCTTCTGCAAGAAGTGGCATAATAGGACTTTTTTCATTCGCTCTCTTACCTAGACTCACCGGCTGCGGCTGGAAAACTGCGCTCGTTGCTTCGAGTATACTCCCCGTTGGGATAGAGATAATTAGACGGAGTATTTCCAAGGGTCACGGGGGTTCGCCTTATGGAAATGATTCTATTGGAAAAATACAACCCGACCCTAAAAAGAGCCTGGTTTCAGAGTATGATCTTTTCAATCCAGTTCGTAGATTTGGTGATGAGAATTGTCCCTTTGATATTCGTTTCAGGGATTTAGAAGAACCCGATAAGCAGAACAGTTGGCGATCTTGTCTTGTCTCTCTAATGACAGGTTTCCCTCACGGGGAAAATTCTTTAGAACTTCCTTTTCAAGGGTACAATGGAGAGACCTTAGTCTTAACGAAAGATGAGAACTTTGAATTTCAATTAGAGGGCTCAGTTCGAAACGTTCGTCTCTGGCGCATAAACTTAACTACACATGCAAGCGGATCAGAAAATACTCGAACTGAAAGATATAAAGAACTCTTAATTGCAAAAGAAGCATTAATTTTTGCTAATTTTGAACAGAGATCGAATCAATTATGGCGTAATTTTAGTCAATGGTGCCAAAGATTATCACACATTTCTTCATGGGATGGAAAACCACGCATAATGTTTAACAACATCGTGGCACCGCACGATCAGCTGTTATCTTTATATCAAAGCACTGATGAATCTGGTCACATTCAAGCGACCTTCATTAAACATTCAACAAAAAATCAGGGCCATGATGACTTAACTTTAAATGTTCTTTGGTCGAAGAAACATGAAACTTGTTCTATTTCATTTACACGTGATAAAACCATAAGTCGGCTATATACATTTTCGCATTCATATTCTGATGGTCTTTCTATTACTTGTAATGAAGAATTGTATACTTTGGAAAGCATTGGTTCTCAGCAAGTACCTGAAGAAATCTCAAGAAACATGAAAGACATTTTTGAAATGATGCAAATGAGCTGTGATTTCTTATTCAGCCCTCATACTGTTGTATATTATGATGATACATATAATAACGACTGTCCCGCCTACGGCGTGGATGGATCGCCTATTCCTTATGAGAGATTAAAACAGATTGCAGGTTATACAAATGATGCTAAAGGGGAAAGTTTGTTACTGCTTGAAGGAGATATGGTTTCTTGGAATAATCTTGAGATTGAAGAATATAGTCTCCTTGAAATAGATGATGTCAGTCAGTCCTATGAATCTGACTCAGAGCATTCCTCCTCGAATCCCCCTTCAAACAACTTTAGTGGTAGTGGTTCTGAATCCAATTCGGAATAGGTTCAGCATCTATAATAATGGGAGCTGTGAAGCAGGAATCCTTCGCCTTTTAAGCGAAGAGATTCAACATAGATGAAACAAATGACTAATTCAGAAGCGCTTTGAAGTGATCCAGGAGAATGAGTTTATTGTGTTCAATAACGAAGACCTCTTGGGGATGGATGATTTCGCAGAGGTTTTTTAAGCTTTCACACTTGAGGACCACGAAATCAACCTCATCGAGGGACGAGAGAAGCGAGATGAACTCTTCATTCGGATCTGAGTCTCTGACATAGACAATCAATTTATTATCGGCATCTCGTGTGGCAAGCTTGCGGATGCTGCGAAAAAGAGCTGTTGTAATGCCTTGCGTGCTGTGGATGCCAAGAACTACGTAGTGTTTATCTTTGAGGGCTTGCTGAAGCGCAAAGAGATGGTCTTCATCAAACACTTTGTTATCGACGTCAAATTCCAGTAGGCGGGTAGCCAGATCTGAAAGATTAATGCGGGCGCATCCGAGTCTCTCAATAGCAATTCCTGCGGTAATATTGGCAAGCTGCGCAGCATCGGCTACTTCAAGCTTATTTCCTAATGCAACACTCACCATGGCAAGCACGGTATCACCGGCGCCTGTGACATCTTTGACTTCTTTAGAACGGACGGGAAAATCGAGCCGCTGTCCTTGCCGGGTGAAGAGTGAGATGCCGGCTTCGGACCTTGTAATCATGAGCAGATCGATGCTTACCTTTTTAAAAAGAGTCTCTGCAACATGCTCTAAAGATGCGGTATGG
>JAGOLG010000073.1 GCA_017994195.1 Rhabdochlamydiaceae bacterium | reverse complement strand
CCTTTATGGTTGATGAACATAACAAACGAACGATTTCACGACAAGAGCCTTTACAATTAACTTTAAAGTTTATATTCATCAAATTATAAAATTAAGGAGTTAATAAATGAAGATTTCAAAAAAGAAACATTTAAAAAAACCAACAATATTTAAGAATAAGAAAATAATAAAAACTCATGAAATGGAACTCCTTGAAAAAATTGAACAGCGGCTCACTTTAGATGTCGATAGCTTCCTTGTTTTAAGCGAGGAAGGAGATCCAACACAAGTTGCTCTCGCCTTTCAAAAAGCAAAAAATGAATATTCCAAATGTGCAACAGAAATGAAACGCATTGCCGAACAGATTGGAGGTGATATACCGGTATTCGTAGAAGACTATCTAGATAGTGTGAACATTCTATTGCATGGGCAAGGCGTTCTCGATGAAGATCTGATCGTACACTGTGCTGATAACTCAGCCCGGCTCAAAGCAGAGCTGTATAAGAAAAGGATGTCCTAAAATGACCAGTATATTACGGAATTTGTAACATACTGGTTAAAACAGGACATTCAAACTGAAAGCCGGAACGTATGAGTTTATCAGGCTCGGCCCGCGTGCTGGAAAGAAAAAGCTCATCGCCCATCTCTCCAAAAATAAGACGAACAATCGATCGAGGCATTTTTAATAAAAGAGGCCGATGCACTGCCTTGGCAAGCAGCTGCGCCCACTCTTTTTGTTGGACAGGATTGGGCGAAGTGCAATTGACAGCTCCATCTTGGGGATGTGTAAATAAAATCCATTCGATGGCTCGTATAAGATCGTCTCTTGCAATCCAACTCATCCACTGCTTGCCTGTCCCCATCTGCATACCAAGCCCTAAGCGAAAAAACGGGAGCATCTTTTTGAGCATTCCACCGGAAGGATCCAGCACATTGCCAAACCGGCCGTGAACTACCCGAACTCCTTTTTGTTTTAGACAGTCTGAAGCCTCTTCCCATTTCCCGCAGACTTCGGCCAGAAAACCGCTGCCTTGCCGGCTATCCTCACTTAGTCTCTCATCACCGCGGCTTCCATAGTAGCCGACCGCTGAGGCAGAAAAAAAGAACCGAGGAGGCCTTTGAACGCGTAACAGCGCATGAGAAAGAAGCCAGGTTCCCCTCACACGGCTTAAAAAAATACGATCTTTTTTAGCTTTTGTCCATCGAAGAGCCGCAATATTTTCTCCCGCCAGATGAATAACGCCTTCCAACCCTTCAAGGGCCTCCAGTGAAATTTCATCCCTATCAGGATTCCAGTAAATAAAGTCAGGAGAGCTCGCTTGAGGATTGCGAGTCGTCTTTAAAACGTCGTAGCCGCTTTCTTGGATTTTTTGAGTAAGAGCGCTGCCGATGAACCCGGAAGCGCCCGTGATTAAAATTTTCTTAGACAATTATTTGCAGCTTTGAGATCCGCCTTTTCCACAGCTGCAGCTAGAACATCCGCACCCGCATTTGCTCTTACCGATCCAGCCCAAGCTCCATACAGCCGCAAGCCCTATCACAGCATAGATAAAACGGGCAAGAGCTGTTGTATTGCCTTTAGCGATCCAAGCCACTAAATCAAATTGAAAAAATCCCCAAAGTCCCCAGTTAAGGGCTCCAACGATCACTAAGATCCGAGCCAACGTCGATAAACATTTCATAGATCCTCCTATATCTTCCTTCACTATAAAAAAACTCTTTAGGCTTGTCACTCTTTTTTTTACCTTTCTAATTTTTCCAACACCTTTTAAAATGCTTCAATATTATGGAAGAAGAAGATTTTAATAAGCTTTGCAGACTCTGCAGAATTTCTGTAACTGAAGAAGAAAAGAAAAAGCTTCTTAAAAGCATTGAAGACGTCTTAAAGTATATCGAGCTTCTAGGCGAAGTGGAAACCGACGGTGTTCGCACCTGCTATACCGTGCAAGAAACACTCAAAAGTGTAATGCGGGACGATGTCCCTGAGGCGCCCCTTTCTCGCGATCTCTTCTTAGCCGACGCCCCTTCACATGTCGGAGGAATGATCCGCGTTCCTCCCGTTCTTAAACAATAGGTAAACTTGTGTATCAACATTCTGCACATACTCTGCATGACCTCTTTATCAAAGGAGAGCTTTCTGCTCAGCAGATCGTAGATCACACCTTCCAACGAATCAGTAGGGAAAATCCAAAAGTTGAAGCATTCTTATCCCTTTTTGCAGAGCGAGCCCTTGCTAAAGCAAAATACCTCGACGAAAAAAGGTCCCGCAAAGAAAGGCTCGGCCAGCTCGCCGGCGTTCCCATTGCTTTTAAAGACAATATCAACATTTTAGGGACTAAAACAACCTGCGCTTCTCAGTTTTTATCCAATTACGACGCCGTTTTCGATAGTACAGCCACCCGCCTCATTGAAGAAGAAGGCGGCATCATTATCGGGAAGACCAACATGGATGAATTCGCCATGGGCTCATCCACTGAAAACTCTTCATTCCATCCGACAAAAAACCCCTGGGACCTCAAATGCACGCCCGGTGGTTCATCCGGCGGATCAGCCGCTGCCGTTGCGGCTAGATTTTGTCCGCTTGCACTTGGCAGCGACACCGGAGGATCGGTGCGCCAGCCAGCAGCCTTTTGCGGAGTTGTTGGTTTTAAGCCCAGCTACGGAAGGGTTTCAAGGCATGGTCTTGTTGCCTTCGGATCATCTTTAGATCAAATCGGCCCGTTTGCTAACCACGTTGCCGATGCCGCGCTTCTTTATGACGTGATGGCAAAGCCTTGCAAATACGATTCAACCAGCATTCCTCACACTTCCCCTTCCGCTGTCGAGGCTCTTTCAAAGCCCATCCATGGTAAAAAAATTGGCGTACCTTGGCGCTTCTTAGAAGGACTCTCATCCGAGAGCCGTAAAAATTTCGAAGAAGCTCTAGACGTTTACAAAAACCTTGGATGCACCATTGTGGATGTGAGTCTTGACCTTTTTAAATACTCAATTGCCGTCTACTACATCCTGGCGACAGCTGAAGCTTCGACCAATCTCGCTCGCTTTGATGGCATTCGCTATGGCAAACGCTCCTCGCGCGCCACGACCCTCGATGAAATTTTCGACTTTTCAAGACAGGAAGGGTTTGGTCCCGAAGTTAAACGGCGTATCTTACTTGGCACCTACGTCCTTTCAGCCGGCTACCAAGATGCTTATTACAAAAAAGCGCAAAAAGTCAGAACCCTTCTGATCGAAGAGTACAAAAATGCTTTTCAAAGCTGCGATATGATCGCAACACCTACCTCCCCTTTCACAGCCTTTGAAATTGGAGCCATCCAAGACACGCTTCAAATGTACCTGCAAGATATCTACACCGTTCCCGCTAACCTTGCCGGCCTTCCAGCTATTTCCATTCCTTCTGGCTTTTGTTCACGTAACCGGCCCTTCGGCCTCCATCTCACGGGCCCATTCCTTCACGATGCTGAAGTCCTCCAATTTGCACACCACTTTGAAAAAGCCCAGCCTTCCGCAACTAAGATTCCACCCCTATTTGAGGAGCGCTCATGACAGACATCAACTATGAAAATTGGGAAGTTGTAATAGGTCTTGAGATCCACGTTCAGCTCAATACCAAATCTAAAATGTTCGGCACAGAGCCATACCATTTTGGATCTGAACCTAACATGAATATCGGCGTTGTTTGCACAGGCCAACCTGGGTCGCTCCCGGTTGTTAACCGCGAAGCTGTGAGAAAAGCCGTCCAGTTCGGCTGTGCCGTTAAAGCCCACGTTGCCCTCTTAAGCCGGTTTGATCGCAAATCGTATTTTTACCCTGATAACCCCAAAAATTTTCAAATCACCCAGTTCGAACAACCCATCGTTCAAGGCGGGATGATCGTCACCGAAGTCAACGGAAAGACAAAACACTTCAACATCAACCGCGCCCACCTCGAAGAAGATTCCGGAATGCTCAAGCACTTTACAACTTTTTCAGGCGTTGATTTCAACCGCGCAGGCGTCCCCCTCCTTGAAATCGTCTCTGAACCTTGCATCCACTCCCCCAAAGAAGCCGCAGCTTATGCCATGGCCATCAAAGCCATCATGGAATACATCGATGCCTCTGACTGCAACATGGACGAAGGCTCTCTTCGGATGGATGCCAACATTTCTGTCCGCCCCAAAGGCGAGCAAAAGCTCCGCACTAAAGTCGAAATTAAAAACATGAACTCCTTTTCCCACATGGAAGAGGCTTTAGAATCCGAGATACGACGCCAAATCCAATTCTATACCGCCCATCCCCATGATAAGATCGAGCAAGGCACCTACCGCTTTGACCCAGAGACTGGAAAAGTCGTCCTCATGCGCCTCAAAGAAGCAGCTGAAGATTACCGCTACTTCCCCGAACCTGACCTCCCTCCTCTAGAGCTCTCCCCTGACTACATCGAGCAAATCCGTGCCTCGCTTCCTGAACTTCCCCGCGACAGGTATTTCCGCTATCTTAATGACCTTAAAATCCCCGAGCAGCCCGCTAATCTCCTTGTGAACGACAAAAAGCTCTCCGACTACTTTGAAGAAGCGCTCCAAAAATGTTCCAACGGAAAATCGCTGGCCAACTGGCTCACCATCGAATTCCCCGGCCGCCTTAAAGACAAAGGCAAAAGCCTCTGGGAGCTTGATATCCCCAGCTCTCACATTGCAGAGCTCGTTTCCCTCATCGATCAAGGGACAATCAACGGGAAAATTGCAAAAAGCGTCGCTGACGAAATGGTTGAAAAGCCCCACCTCTCCCCCTCTTCTATCGTCGAGCAAAACCCCGACTTCAAACCGATCCAAAACACCTCTGAAATCGAAGCCCTGATCGATCAAGTCCTTACAGATAACCCCCAAGCCGCCGCTGACTATAAAGCAGGCATAAATAAAGCGTTTGCTTACCTCATCGGTCAAGTGATGAAACTCTCCCGTGGAAAAGCTTCCCCAGACCTTGTTAATTCCATTTTAGAAAAGAAATTAAAATGAAGGTTTCCATAACTGATGGCTTGAACCTTGGTTATAACTTCTTTCAAGCATCTGTAGCAATTAGGCAAAAGAATAATCCAGAACTTGCAGTCCATTTTTTGAAAATTCAAAGATGGATGCTCATTACTGACACAATACTACTCATGAAGGATTGCGGAGATCTTTATGAGCGCTTTAAGGAAGAAACTTCTGATCATATAAAGTACATAAAAAGAGGTCTTGCAATCGGCATTCCATTGCTGATTCTCTCATTTGCAGCCCGCATGAAACCGTCTCTAAATTTAAATGAACTTCCCTCTTTCACCAATCTGCGTATTGTTTGGTCCACCCCAGTCTTACATAAACTTTCTCAATTCATTCTTGTAAGTCGAATTTCAATCAACCTCTTGACATTTTTATCCTTCAAAAAATCAAAACTCAATCTTATAAATGCAACACTACAATCTCTTACCGTCTATAACATCTCTCAACTTCCTTGGCTTGCATTTTCCAGAACTTTTGCAAACCCTGATCAAATGTGGCCCAAAAATCAGATCTCTTTTCAATCGCTTACCTTACACTCCCATTTTTTACCTCAAGAGCCCCTCACTAAAGAGAACTTATCAAAAACGATTCAATCTATTCATGAGTACTTAAACAGCTATTTTGTTGGATCTAAGTATTTAGGACGTGTGCTTACAGTCAAATCTAGGAATGGAACGGTCATAAGCAGACAAATTTCTCATGTCATTCAAGTTATACCACGTACTCTACTGGGTAAATCAGCCCCCTATATCGATCAAAACGCAGCTTTTGCAATCGAAGGAATAAAAAAGCAAATAATACGCGTGAAGCTACAGACTGCAACTTAAAAGCACTGTCATAAATTCAGGGATTTTGGATGGAACCTACTTATACCAAGTTATACATGGTTATACCTGAATTCATGAATAACCAGTTATAACTGTTGAACTCAGGAGTAAATTTTTTTTATGCATACACTCGTCTGAAGCAATGCATTTACGGCCAATACTTTGGCCGTATAACTCAAATTTTATTCTTATACGGCCAAATATATCTTGAAAATTGGCCGTATATGTGCTATCATTGGCCGTATATGAAGGAATACAGACTATGAAGCGTTCAAATGACAAAAAGATGGCTGTTTATGAAGTACTTCAAGAACGTGGAACGCCCCTTGGAACACTTGAGTTACTCAGATATCTGCCCAAAAGCTTTGCAGAACGTTCCGTACGAAGGTGGCTGGATGAGCTCTGTAAAGAGCAGCTCATCGAAAAAACAGGCCAAAAGAGGTCCACTAAATATCGTATACCTAGCTTTTCTCTTAAAGAATCCCCTGACGAAGTACTTTGTTTTACCCAAGAAAGCAAGCAAGCGATTGCTAAAATTCGGCGTCCTGTTTTTGAAAGAATCCCTGTTTCTTATGATGAGAGCTGGCTTAAAAAATACGAACCTAATCGGTCATTTTATCTACCCCTTACCATAAGGGCTGAACTTTTGAGAAACGGAAAACGATCCAAAGACCACGATCCGGCAGGGAGTTATGCTCATCGCATTTTTAATCGTTTATTGATCGATCTTTCTTATAACTCATCTAGACTTGAAGGGAACACCTATTCACTTATTGAAACCCAAAAACTGCTTCTTGACGGAACCGTACCTCCCAACAAATCTGAAGATGAAAAGATGATGATTTTAAATCATAAGGAAGCCATTCGATTCCTAGTTGACACTGCCCCAAAACTTCAAGTCTCCAAAGAAACCATCTACACGATTCATTATCTTCTATCGGATGGGTTGATTGAGCCTCATTACGTCGGAAAAGTGCGAGATCATGATGTGCGCATTGGAGGATCCAGTTATATTCCATATACAAATCCTACAAAACTAGAAAAACAGCTTGAGCTCATTACAAAAAAAGCAGCTTTGATAAAAGATCCTTATGAACAAAGTTTTTTTCTTCTCATCCATCTTAGTTATCTTCAGGCGTTTAGCGATGTCAATAAGCGTACGGCAAGACTCGCTGCCAATATTTCTTTAATTAAAAATAACCTCGTTCCCCTCTCTTTTATTGATGTTATACGGGAAGACTATACGTCTTCAATCCTTGCAGTGTATGAGCTGCAAGATGTTCGGCCGATGATCGATCTTTATCTTTTTTCTTATAAAAGAACGTGCGCAATGTACGATTCAACCATTCAGTCCATGGGAGTCGATATCCTACGCGTCCGCTATAGAAAACAAAGAAGGCAGCTTCTGACTGAAATCATACTTCAAAAAAAAGTCGGTGCCTCTATTGATCGGTTCATCAAAAAGGAAGCTTCCAAACTGGTTCCCAAAAATGACCTGCCCTTCTTCATTGAAGACGTGAAAGAAGACCTTGTAGAAATCGACTCAAGCAGGATCTACGGCCTCGGCGTAACAATGGAAGAATTCCGCGCCTGGGGAAAATTGCACAAACAACACTTTTAAAATAATTTTTATTATTTTATACGTAGGCCATGAGACTTGCAATCGGCCTGCTTTCCATCTTAGGTTTTGGCTGCATGGCCAATCGGGGCGTAATTGAACCTTACTCCTATGCTCCAAACACCCCTTCCTCGATGTACCAAATGCCGCTCGATCTAACTTCGATGAAACTAGACGACCGCAAAGAGCCGCTTACGCTAGCTGAGCTTGTGGACATCGCTCTAAGAAACAACCCTTCTACAAAACTGACCTGGGCCAAAGCTAGAGCTGCTGCTGCTGTATGGGCCCAGTCGCAAAGCCCTAACTTTCCTACAATCTCTGGTAATTATACGCTCACTCGAGACAAAACAACGGCTGTCACAACAGGAATCATTGGCCCTGTGCAGTCGACAGGAACTACCGTTGTCTTTACACAACTTTCAACAACCTGGGGCCCACAGGTTCAGCTCAACTATACTCTTCTAGATTTTGGCCTGACATCTGCCAATGTGAGGTCTGCTAAAGAGGCGCTCATATCGGCCGATTTTACACACAATTTTCAAATACAAACGGTCCTCAATCAAGTTGCATCTGATTACTACAGTTATCTCAGCCAGCAGCAGCTGCTGAAGGTGCAAGAGGCCGATTTAGATACGGCCTGCACCACTTTAGAGGTCGTCAAAGCAGAAGTCGCAGCAGGTGTTAAAGACAAGTCGGACCTGCTTCAAGCTGAAACTGAAGTTCTTCAAACTCAAATCAACCTGATCAACCAAAAGCAAAATGTCGTGAACGCCAAAGCTGTGCTTTTCACCGATATCGGTATTGGAGCTGAAAAGCATCTAGCAGTGGCGGACACTTTGGAAATTCCACCGATCGATCAAATGGAACAAGATGTAGATGGAATACTGGCAGTTGCGTTATCCATGCGATCTGATCTGCTAGCTGCTGAAAGCTCGCTTAAAGCACAAGAAGCAGCAGTCGATGCGACATGGAGACAGTTTCTGCCAAATGTCACCTACGAT
>JAGOLG010000072.1 GCA_017994195.1 Rhabdochlamydiaceae bacterium | reverse complement strand
TTTCATAACGATTCAAGCCCATACTTTGAAGGTTTGCGCAGGCGGTATTGAGCATGGCAAGGCTATCTTCAGGCGAGGGAAGAAAGGGAGAGAGCTCTTTTTGTTTTTTATAGAACACAGCGCCGGGCTCAAACGTCAGGTTGTAGAGAGAAAGATGGGTGATGGGGAGCTCTCTGAGCTGATGGAGTGTATTTTCCCAGGTTTTGGGGGTTTGGCCGGGTAGTTCGTACATGAGGTCGATGGTGATATTTTCAATCCCTGCTTGAGAGGTGCTATGGACGGCCTCGATGGCTTTTTGGGCGGTATGGAGTCTTCCGAGGGTTTTGAGGAGGGGATTATCGAGGGATTGAATGCCGAGGCTGATACGGTTAATGCCTGCGGCTTTAAAAGCTTTTATTTTTTCGAGTGTTACATCATCGGGGTTGGCTTCTAGAGTGATTTCTCCGCTTCTTCCGATCCAATTCAAAATTGTTTCAATTTTTTCAGGTCCTAAGAGAGAAGGGGTTCCACCTCCAAAATAGATAGAAACGATTTTTTTTTCGGCAATCAGGGGCTGGATGAGCTCTAATTCTTTTTGTAGGGCTTCCATGTAAAGGTCGTGATCATCATTGGGCACGACAAAAAAATGACAATAGGGGCACTTTTTGGTGCAAAAGGGGACATGGATATAGAGGGATATCATTTCTACCAGGAATCGGTATCAGGATCTTCTAAGACGCCTCGTTTCCAACGGTTGCGGTCGCTGAAAGGATCTTCTTCATCTTCATCCTCTGCATCGCCGGCCTCTTCTTCGGCCGATGAGCCTGACTCTGAACCGCTTTCGGTTTCATCGCCGGTGGTCGATTCAAACTCATACGATTCACTTTCAACTTCCAAACCGAAATCGGTCAGGCCTTCTTCGGGCATCTCGATGTCAGGCATGCTGGCTGTATCAGGAAAGGCAGGGCGGCCATGAGCGGGGCGTTTTGGAGGAGCATACTCTTCCATGGCGCCGCTTTCTTTGAGGAAGCGAAGACGTTCTTTCTCTTCTTGGATTTTTTCCTTCAAAGAGATAATTTCGGTCCGATGCTTCTCAAGATCCTTTTTTGGAACAAGGCCGAGTTTGAGCCATTGATCGAGATCTTGGAGTTCGGCTTCTAATTTTCTTAAACGTTCGCTTTTCATCACTGATTTCCTGTCTTTAAAACACTAAACATTTTTTTGCAAGGAGAGCCGAGATTATTTCTAACGCGATATTTTTTCACAACAAAATTATGCCCTATGGTAAGGATGGGGAAAGAGTGTAAATAAAATAATTTAATCGAGGGCTGTTTTTGGAAGATCTTTCTTTTGCCAACCTCGCCTATTTAGATGAGCAGTATCGGAAATATTTGGCCGACCCTACAAGTTTAGAGCCCTCCTGGAAGCATTTTTTTGAAGGGTGGCAATATGCGCGTCATTTAGGCGGGGGTACGAATGCTCCTGATGTGAAAATAGATAGGCTGATCCAAGCCTACCGCGTTTATGGCCACTTGAAAGCCCATTTTAACTGTTTAACAGAAGAGATGCCATCGATCCCTGAGCTTGCGTATCAAAATTACGGTTTTCAAGAAAGCGACTTAAAAACAGTTTTTCCAACCAATGGTTTTTTAAAGGCAGCGGATGCGCCGCTTGAGGAAATCATTGCAGCTTTGGAAAAAACCTACAGCTCGGCGATTGGGATTGAGTATATGGGTGTGCAAAATCCTGAACTTGAAAAGTGGATACAGAAGGAAATTGAACCGGGGTTTGTGATTCCGCTGACGAATGAAGAAAATCTTCAAGTGTTTCAAGATTTGAATCGTGCTGAGCTTTTTGAGCATTTTCTCCACACCAAATATGTCGGCCAGAAGAGATTTTCTCTGGAAGGGGGAGAAACCTTGATTCCAATGCTGACAATGATTGTGGGGTCGGCATCAACTGAGGGCGTGCGTGAAGTTGTATTGGGTATGGCGCACCGCGGGCGTTTAAACGTTCTTGCCAATCTTTTGAATAAATCATACGACGCGATTTTCTCTGAGTTTGAAGATGATTATTTGCCTTTGGGAGAGGGAACCGGCGATGTGAAATACCACAAAGGTTTTGTTGGAAGCCTTAAGACAAAAAAAGGGGATGAGGTTATTGTCACGCTGACAGCGAACCCGAGTCATCTAGAAGCAGTTGATCCTGTGGTCGAAGGTGGAGCGCGTGCTAAGCAAGAGATGATAGGAAGAAAAGAGGTGATTCCTATCTTGATCCATGGAGATGCGTCAGTGGCAGGTCAAGGTATTGTGTATGAAACGCTGCAGCTGAGCAAGCTCAATGGCTATCAAACCGGCGGTACGCTGCACATTGTTGTGAATAATCAAATCGGTTTTACGACGATTCCTAAAGATGGCAGGTCGACAAGGTATTGCACCGATATTGCGCTATCTTTTGGGGCGCCTGTTTTTCATGTGAACGCAGAAGATCCCGAGAGCTGTGTTTATGCGGCGCTGTTGGCTCTAAAAATCCGTCAGAAATTTCATATTGATGTTTTTATCGATCTAAATTGCTATCGCAAATACGGCCATAACGAAGGGGATGAGCCTGCTTTTACTCAGCCGCTGCAGTATGCAAAGATTCGGCAGAAGAAGACGATCCGGACGCTCTATTTAGAAAAACTTGTATCTACCGGACTCATGAACCAAGCAACAGCGAGCGCCATCGAGACAGAATTTAAAGATAAACTTCAAAAAGCTCTCGATCAAGTTTCATCCAAACCGCCTTCTAGAACACCTGGAGCAAAAGAAGAAAAGAATACTATTCCAAACGTTTCTATAGAGGCGCTGCAAACTTACACGAAAGAATTTTGCACCGTACCTGCCGGGTTTAATATCCATCCCAAGATCCAAAAACTCCAAGACGACCGTTTAGCCATGGTTGCTGATCCATCGGCTAAGAAAATCGACTGGGGGATGGGAGAGCACTTGGCATATGCATCGCTGCTAGCAGACGGGGTGCATGTAAGAATTTCAGGGCAGGATTCTCGGAGAGGAACATTTTCTCATCGGCATGCGGCTTGGATCGATCAACAAACAGAAGGGCGGTATTTCCCGCTGTCTCATCTCTCAACGAATAAAGCGCTATTTGATGTCTACAATTCGCCTCTTTCGGAGTATGCCGTTTTAGGATTTGATTTTGGCTACAGCATGGTGTATACCAAGGCGCTCGTTGTCTGGGAAGCGCAATACGGAGATTTTGCCAATGGAGCGCAAATCATTATCGATCAATTCATCGCAAGTTCCGAGCAAAAATGGGGACACAGGTCGGGTCTTACATTGTATCTGCCGCATGGCTATGAAGACCAAGGCCCTGAACACTCATCTGCGCGGCTGGAAAGATTTTTGCAGCTTTCTGCAAATAACAACTGGACTGTTGCAAATTGCACAACGCCGGCCCAGCTTTTTCATCTACTCCGAAGGCAGTCTCATCAAACGTTAAAAAAACCACTGATTTTAATGGCTCCCAAAGCCCTTCTAAGAAAGCCGGAATGTGTGAGCTCGCTCAGTGAATTTGCATCTAGATCTTTCGAAGAAGTGATGCCAGACCTGAGCGTAAAAACAGCACGCCGGATCATTTTTTGCAGTGGAAGAGTCTATTACGATTTGCTTGCCGCTAGAAAAACATCCGATGTCGCTCTCATCCGGATCGAGCAGCTTTATCCTTTTGAGGCCGAAAAAATCAAAAATGTGATACAGAGCTATGCAGGGGCTTCAGATTGGTGCTGGGTACAAGAAGAGCCCCGCAACATGGGCGCATGGAGCTACATCTTTCCGCTGCTGAACCAGCTGACCCCAAAAGCTGTTCGATATGCAGGAAGAGAAGCCAGCAGCTCGCCTGCTGCTGGATCGCACGTGCTGCATAAAGAACAATTTGCCAAGTTTATACAGGAGGCACTTTTCTAGTGAAAGTCGATATAAAAGTTCCCCCGCTGGGAGAATCAGTTTCTCAAGCAACTGTCAGCCGGATCATTCAACCTTCTGGTTCCCTTGTGAATCGAGATCAAGAGATCATCGAACTTGAAACGGACAAAGTCAATCAAGTCCTTTATGCCCCGCAAGCAGGAAAGTTAGAGCTCACTGTGGCAGTGGGTCAAGCCGTCACCGTTGGACAGGTGATCGGATCTGTTGACACCTCTATCCAAGTGGCAGCGCCTGCCCCTTCAAAACCAGTTGATGCCAAACCAACCCCTCCGGTAGTTACAACAGGGCCGTCTGCACGCGTCGAACCTGCTGAAACGATCCTTCGTTTAGAAAAACCGGCTCCATCCACTCAAAAACCACCCTCTCCACCTCCAATATCTTCTGAGCGCCGCCGTATGAGCGGGCTGCGCCGAACGATTGCTCAGCGGCTTGTCGAGGTTAAAAACACGACTGCAATGCTGACAAGCTTTAATGAAGTCGATATGACCCAAGTAATGAGCATTAGAGCTCGGGAAAAAGAAAACTTTCAGAAGAAGTATGGGGTCAGACTCGGGCTGATGTCGTTCTTTGTTAAAGCCACGACGGCGGCTCTGAAAGCCTTTCCGAATGTTCATGCCTACATCGAAGGGGATGACATTGTTCAATTTCCAAACTTTGACATCGGTGTTGCTGTCTCCACAGATAAAGGACTCATGGTGCCCGTTATACGAGGATGTGATGCGGCATCGTTTGGCGACATTGAAAAACAAATCGAAACCTATGCTAAAAAAGCGCGCGATGGAACGATCTCTATCGATGACTTGCGCGGCGGCTGTTTCACGATCACAAACGGGGGAGTGTATGGCTCGCTTCTTTCGACTCCGATTCTGAACCCACCTCAAAGCGCCATCTTAGGAATGCATTCGATCACCAAACGGCCTATTGCCATAGACGATCAAGTTGTAATCCGCCCCATGATGTATCTTGCCCTCTCGTATGATCATCGTCTTATCGATGGAAAAGAAGCCGTTCAGTTTCTTGTGCATATCAAACAAAACATCGAAGATCCTTCGCGTCTTCTCTTGGAGCTTTAATGAAGTTTGATCTCATTGTGATTGGATCAGGCCCTGGCGGCTATGTGGCAGCCATTCGTGCCGCTCAACTCGGGATGAATGTCGCCTGTATCGATAAACAAAAAGAACTCGGAGGCACTTGTCTCAATGTCGGATGCATTCCTTCTAAGGCGCTGCTGCACTCCACCGAATTCTATTACAAGATGACGCATGATGTTAAAAATCTTGGCATAGAGGCCGGCTCTATCTCTTTTTCACTTACTCAGATGATGAACCGTAAATCTAAAATCGTCAGCTCATTTAATGAAGGGATCGCCGCTCTTTTTAAAAAGAACAAAATCACCTTTATTCCCGGCGCTGCCAAACTCCTCTCGCCTACATCCGTTCAAGTGGGAGGGGAGACCCATGAGGCAAGCAACATCTTAATCGCCACCGGTTCTGAGCCAGCCGCTCTTTCTTTTTTACCTTTTGATGAAAAAAGAATCGTCTCATCTACCGGAGCACTCTCGCTTTCTAAAGTTCCGAATCGCCTTGTCATCATTGGGGCAGGGGTGATTGGTGTAGAGCTTGGTTCTGTTTACAGCCGTTTAGGCTCAAAGGTGACATTTTTAGAATTCATGGACAGAGTCTGTCCTACTTTCGATGCTCAGCTCTCTAAAGAGCTTCAAAAAATCCTCACTGCCCAAGGAATGGCGTTTCATCTTTCGACAAAAGTTACAGGCGCGGATCTCAATGCTTCTGAAATTATCTTGCATACCGATCAAGGCGATCATCCCGCCGATGTCGTCCTCATTGCAGTCGGTAGAAAACCCTATACCGCAAATCTAGGACTCAGCACTGTTGGCATCACACTTTCTCCCAAGGGCACCATCCCTATCAATGGGAGATTTCAGACCACGGTTCCTACCATCTATGCCATCGGAGATGTTGTAGATGGTCCAATGCTAGCCCATAAAGCTTCCGAAGAAGGAGTTGCCGCAGCAGAAATCATTGCCGGCAAAAATCCATCCGTGCATTACATCGCGATACCCAGCGTTGTTTACACTTCTCCCGAAGTTGCATCCGCAGGTCTTACAGAGGAAGAAGTGCAAAAGCTCGGCCTTACTCCCAAGACAGGACAGTTTCCATTTAAGATTAATTCGCGCGCAAAATGTACAGGAGAAGAAGAAGGGTTTGTGAAAATCATCGCCGACGCTGCCAGCGATAAGATTCTCGGAGTTCACATTATAGGAGCGCATGCCTCAGAACTCATCGCAGAAGGATGCCTGGCTCTCCAAAACGGCTTGACGGCTACCGAGCTTGCTCATACCCCGCACGCGCACCCAACGCTCTCTGAAGCTCTCAAGGAAGCAGCCTTAGCCATCCATGGGCGGCCCATTCACAGATAGCGTTAAACGGTCTTTCGTAACGCCAGTAAAGTATTTATTTACTACAAAGGTCAGAGAGTCCAAAGATTGAGTGTAAGTTGTTAACAATAAGTGCTTTAATTTGCAATTAATTGTTTTAAAAAAATGCACAATTGTGTTATAATTAGTTATAATTTAATTAATTATTAATAATAAAATGAGGCTTTATTTTGGGATTAGAGTTCAATAATATATCAGGTACTACCGACTTTCGAAACCCGTGTCCGGGGAATGAAGGATTAGTGTCTAGATCCACTGTAAACAAAGTTGGTGCACAAACTTTTCAAAACTTCTTAAATCAAACTGCCGAGAAGGCACTAGAGACAAAAAGCTCAGGATTTACATGGATAGACAAACTAAAATATCGTTATGTCGATTATCTTGAAGCGAAGGGAGTTGCTAAATTAGGTAAGCTTTTAACATTGGGTGGTCTAGGCTATTTATTTATTGGGAACTTAACCAATGAAGAGTTAACTCTAGAGCGTAATTTCTATCGTGCTGTTTGTAAAGCTAAGGCTAGTTTCCATACATTTGAGACCGCAAACTCAATTCCTATCCCTAAAGGTTGTAAATGGCTTGCTAAATCAGTAGCTAGAAAATTCCAGGTTGCTTCACAAGATTTTATTGATCTTCTTCAATTTGGCGATGTTGTTCGGATTAATGATATAATGAATAATGCAACAGGATGCCAAGTTCCAAACATTTTGAATAAGTATATTTTTAGTCAGCCTCCTCTTACTATAATTTTTCTCTTAAACACAGGGTTTGAGCACGCTTTCTAACTTACAAACATGCCTGTTACTTCAACAGGCCATACCAAACATTTGCCGGCCTGTTCACAGATAAATATGCGTATGCCATAATGACCCGACATGGTGCTTTCTACACACAGAAAACCGACACCACCAGGACAAATATTATTAGAAGAGTTCTTGATACCTCTTAACATTTCTCAAACAGAATTTGTTGAACATCTTGGAGGGCATGGACACTCTCAAAACTCCATGCTTTTATTAATGGTAAGTTTTTAATAACAAACGTCATTGCCTTAGACTTAGCCAATGCGCTTGGTACATCAGCCGAATTCTGGGTTGGGCATGAACTTATCGAACAGTTTAATGATGAACTGCTAGAGGTTTTATAAGAGCCTCGCGCAAGAATACCATCAGAGCTACACCTGAAATAACAGTCTCTGTTAGCCAAGGGGTTTGATTCTGTGATACTCTTGCTCGGTCAAAGTATTTTAATGATCCATAAGATAGGAAAAATATACCCAAACCTGCAACGTTGTTATAAGATTTGATGGTATTAGCTACTATGGTTCCAGCCAATATAGCTGGTGGAAGATCTCTTGCAAAACTGACTGCTAAACTCCCAACTTCTTTGACGCTGACCTTGTTATAATTTGCTATGCACTGCAAACATGTATAAATACCAGTTGCTATTCCGATTGGTTTTACTAAACTAGCCATACAATTCCTTTGTTAATAACTTTGTGACTTACCGCAGCCGCAAGAACCTTTCACATTGGGGTTCATGACTTTGAAACCCGAGCCTTGAAGACCGTCGACAAAGTCAATCACAGACCCTTTTAATCTTTCAGCAGCTTGCTGCTCAATATGGATTTCAACGCCCTCAGAGATAAAGATCACATCTTCAGGAGAGGCTTTTTCAGAAAAGTCGAGGACATACTCAAATCCGCTGCAACCCCCGGCTCTATCTCCAAAGCGCAGGCCCCAGCCTTCTTTTCCTTCATCTTCGAGGATTTCACGGAACTTCTCTGCAGCCTTTGGAGTGAGGGTAATGGTTGTGACATCGATTTTTTCAGCTAAAATTCCATTCAGCTTCCTTAAAAGCTTTTCTAAATCAGGCTCGCCAAATCCATGACCCAGCATGCCGGCTTCTAAAGTTTCCCAAACAGAGGCTCCACAGCCCACACAGTTTAGACCTGCATTCATCATCTCTTGAGCCAGCCTTTGGCTTCTTTGAGGAAACGCAGTTAAAATCTCTTCAATGGTCATATCTTTATTAATCATGTGGTCCTCTAAAACTTGATTTTTACACAGCCGCCGCGGAGCTTGCACTGACAGGCAAGCCTCTCATGGCCTAATTCTCCTAGGAAATCTTGCTCTTCTTGAGTAAAACTGGAAAGGTTTTCCATACCC
>JAGOLG010000130.1 GCA_017994195.1 Rhabdochlamydiaceae bacterium | reverse complement strand
ATTCCATGCGATTTTATCGCCTCATTACCCGAACGATCCATCTCTAAAAGACTATGCAACTCAGTTTAACCTTCAAGATTACGCTCTCTACCGAGTCCAAAACCAAGATCTTTTCTATGTCGATGAAGTGAATGATTATATCAAAAACTACATCATCAAACAGGGACTTCGTTGGGAAGAATTTATTCACGATCAATTTAAAAAATATGTCAAGCCGGGCACGGTGGCGCTAGATATTGGAGGACATATTGGCACCCATACTTTAAATCTTTCCAGAATCGTGGGAGAAAGCGGGAAAGTGCATGTTTTTGAGCCGCAAGCCAAAATGTTTTGTGAATTAGCCCTCAATATGCATCTCAATCGTTGTCAAAATGTCGTCTTGCACCATAGAGCTTTAGGATCATCAGAAAAGTGGATCGAAATGTTTATTCCTAAAGAAGCCTGGACTGAGCGGTTTGGTAAAACAATTGTGAATGAAGGTCACGGAACTGTCATCGAATTGCCTGAAAATTTTAACGGTGATCGGACCCAGATGATCCGTTTGGACTCTCTGAATCTGGATAACATCTCTTTGATCAAAATGGATGTTGAAGGATTTGAAATGGAAGTGATCCGCGGAGGACTTGAGACGATCAAAAGAAATCATCCGATCATGATTATTGAAATTTTTCAAAATGATGAAACAGCGATAAGAATCAAAGAAATTGAAGAATTAGGCTATATGCACCTTCCGTTAGGTGTTGATAACTACCTTTTTATCCCCCTGAAACTACTCGAGCATTCAGCCTATGATAAGCCGGCATCTCGTGAGAAAAAACCCCTCAATGTAGCGTGGGAAGGCTCCTTCTTAGATCTTGGCAGCCTGTCAAACGTCAATCGCTCGATCTCAGAAGAACTCGCCAAAATTCCATCCATCAACCTATCTTGTATCAATACAAGCACCACTTTTCTATCCGATTTGATAAAAGCACCTCCGAAGCTTCTTGCAAAAGCCCCTGAAGATACAAACGTCACGATCAGACATAGCTGGCCACCTGACTGGACACCCCCTGCTAGTGGTAAGTGGATACTCATGCAGCCGTGGGAGTATGGAGGGCTTCCTGCAGACTGGCCTGAAAAAATTAAAAATGTCGACGAAGTGTGGGTGCCTACGCACTTTGTGAAAGATCAATTCATCGACTCAGGAATACCAGAAGAGAAAATACAAGTTGTACCCAATGGATATAATCCTTCCATCTTCCATCCGGAAGTTAAACCGATGCAACTTCCTACAGACAAAAAATTTAAGTTCTTATTTGTCGGAGGAACCATCTATAGAAAAGGCCCTGATCTATTACTGAGCAGCTATCAAAAATCTTTTACCGCAAAAGATGACGTATGCCTCGTCATCAAAGATTATGGCGGTAATGGACACTACGCCGGTCAAATATATAAAGACCAAATCATAGCAGCACAAAACATCCCGGATGGAGCTGAAATTATCTATTTAGAAAATGAGATGACCTCTGAAGAGATGGCAAGTTTATACACAGCTTGTGATTGCTTAGTGCATCCTTACCGAGGCGAAGGATTTGCGCTCCCTGTTCTTGAAGCAATGGCCTGCGGCCTACCGGTGGTTGTAACAGCCGGCGGTGCAACAAGTGATTTTGTGACAAGCGAGTGCGGCTGGTTTATTCCTGCCACCGTCCAGACATTTGGCACAAAGCTGGGCTATATCTCATTAATCAAAGAAGGCTGGCTTCTCGAACCGAATACCGACGTTTTATCAGCTCTTTTATCTTGGCTCCCAAAGCACTCATCAGAGGTTCATACCAAGGGCCTCAAGGCCGGCCAGCAAGCCAAAAAGTGGACATGGGAAAAAGCTGCTTTAGTCGCCGCTGAAAGATTAGACCTCTTTCTGCCTTAAAACTCGACCAACAGAGGAGCATGATCTGAGACTACATCTTGCAAAACCTCAAAATGACGAACTGCTACATCAGGCGATGTGAAAACATAATCGGCAAATTTTTCCTCTTTGGGGTAAAAACTTGTACGAGTCGAGGTAATGCCATGCTCTTCGATGAGACTTGTCATACCTTCCTGAATGATTTGCATGCTTTTAGTGTCAGGCCTCAGATTAAAGTCGCCGCACATAATGAAGGGCGTTTGAAGTTTTTCTACAAACTCTCGAATTTTTTGAGATTGAAGAATCCTTTCTGGAGAATCGGTTTTGCCTTTTCCATTCCAAAGACCGTGGATATTGATCACCGTGTAGATATGTTGGCCGGCTCGGCAGCTTGCCCACTGTAAAATGCGCGAGTGGGCAGGTCCGATACCGGAATAGGCTGGATTATCGTAAATCAAAGACTCACCTTCTTCGAGCACCTCGATCTCTTTTTTAACGCACATAGCGATTCCATAATGGTTTTCAACAACCGGCCTAAAAAATGGCTTGTGGTTTGGAAGCAAAGCTTGCATTTCTGCAAAAATGTTTAAATAAACCACCCGCTCTTCATCGGAT
>JAGOLG010000071.1 GCA_017994195.1 Rhabdochlamydiaceae bacterium | reverse complement strand
CAGCAGACTTTAACAGCGCGAGCGACAACGTATAAATTGGGGACTTCACCATGCCAAATGTGGTTTTTTAATTCGCTGAGCGGGCGAGGAATGACGATCGCTCCATCTAAAATAACAGCCATAAGACTCTTCTTTTTTTAAGAGAATCTTAATCAAATATTAAATAAAAAAAAAGGTTATTTGAGCTCGAACGAGTTTAAGAAAATCTCGTGTTGCTGCTCGCGCGGCGTGTTTGGGGTATAAACAACCCAGAGCTTATAAAGCGTATTTCCAACAAGGATGAGGCGGCCTTCAATCTCTTTCTCCCCTTCTTGCATTTTAAAATCCATCGCTGGGTAGTTTTTATGTTTGACGAGCTTTTTATCGGTGATCTTTGCGCCGGGCATATGCTCATGCACGACTTTCATAGCCCCTTTAAGAAGGGTATTTGAGCTGAATAACTTCCACTTTTTTGGAAGGTCGAGATAACTGACGGAAAATTCTGCTTCTTTGTGGGCTTTAAATTCACTGACTTCTAGGGGATCGCCATTGGGAACTTCAAATTGCTGTGGCTCTTGTTCGACCGGTTTTTTAGGAAATTGGACCTGGAATTTTCCGTTATCAGAAACATATTGAATCCAGCCGCTGCCTGTAATCGATTGTTCATAGTGAACCGCGGCTTCTGAAATATCCTCTCCTAAGAAGAGCGCGCTACCCGCAGAGCAGGCAAGCATCAGTGCGATGAGATACCTTTTAACCCCGATTGATTTGACGAGAAGATCTTTGGATCTTTTAAAGAAAAAAGCCCGTTTGCAGCTTTCGCTCCACGATAGAGAAGGAAGCGACAATCCAAATAATTTCTTACCAGGAGTTGTTTGCCATTTGTAAAGTAAAAGAGCTTCGAAAGGCGCCCATACAAGAGGAACGACTAATGACCATAAAAGAAATATTTGACTTTCAAACTCAATAGGAAAAATAAGGGTAATAAATATGGTCACAAAATAGAAAAGACCATAATCAAAAAGGCGTGCTAAAAACCGTCTTAAAAATAGAAACATCGTACGCTTAGTATACCTATTTCTGCCCTTTATTCCAATCGATTAAATTATTTAATTTAATTGAGGATTAGCGATTTAGGGAAAAATTGGTTTGCGAGAGAATGGTTCTTTCAGGCAATATCGATAGAATTTGAGGATATATATTTATGCGTAGGTCCATTTGTGTTTGCGAACCATCGAGCTGCTTTGCTGGCGAAGTGGGAAATTTTCAGTTTATTTACACCCCTGCGACAAACCTTCCAAAAGGGGCGAAGCTGAGATTTGATTTAGCGACACAGGGTCGTCCGATTGATTGGGAGCTTCCTCAAACAAACCCTAAGGACAAAAAGAACCTGATTTGGGCTCAGCTGCCCAATGGAAAAGGGATCGGCGCCAAGACCATTGAAAAAAGCGATAAAATCACAAAGCTGTATGAGTTTGTTCTTCCTAGCGAAGTCAAAGCGGGTGAATCGTTCATTATTTTCATGGGCTCTCCTCTTAAAGGCGCTGGAAACGGCTCTCGAGTTCAGTTGAGCGTCCAACGCCGCAGGCCTTTTCATCTTTACATTGATCCGCGCGGTAAAAATGACTTTAAAGAGCAAGAGACATTCCATCTTGATATCCGCGGAAATGTTTTAAACAATATACGCATCTTAGCTCCTTCGATTGTCGCAAAAAATAAGCGGTTTGATGTGCTGGTTCGCTTTGAAGATGCGTTTGGAAATTTGACCAATTATGCTCCTGAAGGGACCTTGATTGAACTGTCATATGAAAACCAGCGCGAAAACCTCAATTGGAAGCTGTTTATCCCTGAGACTGGTTTTATCAACCTTCCAAATCTCTATTTCAACGAGCCAGGTGTCTATAAGATCCAGCTGCTTAACTTAAACACGGGAGATAAATTTTATTCATCCCCGATTAAATGTCTGGCTGAATCTGCAACGATTCTTTGCTGGGGGCTTCTCCATGGAGAATCTGAAAAAAATGACTCGGGCGAAAGCATTGAAACCTGTTTAAGAGAATTCCGCGATGAAAAAGCGCTTCAATTTTTTGGGGTTTCACCATTTGAGAGCGCAGAAGAGACTTCAAATGATGAGTGGAAGCTTATTTCAGCACAAGTCGCTGAACTGAACGAAGATCAACGGTTCACGACCTTTTTGGGATTTCAGTATCCTGCAGAAGAAGGACTCAGGCAAATTGTTTACACCAAAGACCAAAAGCCTCTTCTCAGGCAGAAAGATGCGAAAAGCAATGTTCTTTCAAAGGTTTATAAATCACTGAGCCCTAAAGAAGCACTTGCAGTGATTATGATGCCGATGGCGAAAGGTTTTGAAACTGATTTCTCAAGTTTCGATCCCGAGATGGATAAAGTCGTAGAGATTTATAATGCCTGGGGATCGTCCGAATGCACAGAGAAAGAGGGAAATCTGCGGCCTATTCGCAGCTCTTCGAAAAAAGGGGTTCACGAAACAGAAGTCGGTTCTGTCATCCAAGCGCTCAAAAACAATAAACGGTTCGGGTTTGTAGCAGGTGGTCTGGACGATAGAGGCATCTATGAAAAGTTCTTTGAGGAAAATCAAGCCCAGTACTCTCCTGGACTGACCGCCATTTTAGCGGCAGAGCATACGCGCGAATCTCTTGCGGCAGCTCTCCAAGCTAGATCTTGCTATGCAACAACAGGCCCGCGCATTATCGTCGGTCTTCACATTGCAGGCGCTCCGATGGGCTCTGAACTTAGTACGAAAGTTAAACCCGGCCTTGTCATCAACCGCCATATTACGGTTTATGTAGCAGGGGTGACAACTATCAAAGAGATCGCTCTTGTTCGCAATGGGGTCGTGCTCAAAACATTCCCAACCAAAAGTTATTTCACTGACTTTTCCTATGATGATATGGATCACCTCTCAAAACTGGTGCTTCCAGGAGGAGAGGGCAAAGCTCCGTTTGTATTCTATTACTTACGCGTGACGCAATCAGACGGACATATTGCCTGGAGTTCGCCGATCTGGGTTGACTATCCTGAGTTTCAAGGTACCTTCCCTAAAAAAGTGAAAGCCAAGTGATTATCCTAGGGTCGCAGTCTCCTAAACGACGTGAAATTTTAGGACATTTTTCGATCCCTTTTATGGTTGTCCCTTCTGATTTTGATGAGGAGTCTATCCCCTTTGCAGGAAACCCAGGACAGCATGCTCTTATTCTTTCCCAGAAAAAAAATGAAGTCCTAAGGAAACAATATCCGAATGAAGTGATTCTAACTGCTGACAGCGTCGTCTATTGTGATGGAAAACTCTATAACAAGCCGGCAAATGAAGAAGAGGCTTTTTCATTTTTAAGCGCTTTTAGCGGAAAGTGGCAGTCGGTATTTACAGGCGTCACTGTAGCGCGCGGACCGATAGTTTATTCTGATATTGAAGAGACCAAAATCTTGGTCAATACCCTCACACCTGAGCAAATTAAAAAGTTTCACTCGTCTATTTTTACGTTGGATAAAGCAGGTGGATATACCATTGAGAAAAGTGGGATTTTGATTGTTTCCAGGCTGGAAGGATGTTATGACAATGTCCTAGGGCTTCCAATCAATACGACGCGGAAGCTGCTGCTAAAAGTAGGGATTGATCTATGGGATTTTTTAAAAACATCATAACCTCAGTTCTTCTCCTTTGTTCAACCGTGCACTCTCTTGAGAAAGAGCATGTCACGTATCTCATGCAATCTAAAGAAATCGATGGGGCCCTGGATCTATATGAAACCTACAAGCAAGAAATTGGAAGACACGATTTTGAAATTTTAGTGCAGATGTGCACCATTATTTTGCAGCATGGAATTAAAAGCGCTGATCTTACAACACAGCTCTCCAGCCTCTATGGAACATCTGTTGCCAGCCTTAATTCATCTCTAGATATTTTAGAGCACGGAATTAAAAGCCAAAACATCGAGACGCAGCTGGCATCCCTTCAAATGCTCGCCCGCCTGCATGACGATTATGGCGATGAGCTGCTTACCAAAGCGATGGCCTCCCCTTTCATGATGGTCCGTATGGAAGCCGGCTACTACCTTGCAGAAAGAAAGCACAGAAAAGCCACGGGCCATTTAGAAGCGCTCATGTATAAAATACCACAAGAGTATTGGTTTTATTTTCCTCAATTTTTTGCCTTGGTCGGAACCCATGAAGCGATTGAAATGCTTAAAAAACTGATGGAAGATCCCCACGCTATGACTCGCGTCGAGGCAATATTAAATGCAGCGCGCTTTGGCCGTGATGATCTTGTCTCGCGCATCCGAGCGCACGCCACTCATAGCCATCCCGATGAACAAGAGGCTGCAGCAACAGCTCTTGGAATGCTGAAAGATTCGGCTTCGATTCCCAAACTTGAAAAACTCACCAAAAGTTCCTATGGCTCTGTCAAACTTGCAGCATTGCGGTCTCTTTATCACCTGGGAGATACCAAAGCGCTTCTTCCCATTTTTGATATGGCAAAAAATAATGATCTCTTAGCTATTGCTCTTTTGGGTGAGCTGCCAGGGGGAGAAGAAATCTTAGCCGAGCACTTAGATAGCCCCAACATCCAGGTTCGGTTGAATGCCACACTCTCTCTTCTTTTCAGGCGCGATTCAAGATGCATTAAGACGCTTTATGAATTTCTCTTAAGCGATTCTAAAGATCTTGGTTATCATCCCACAAGTTCCATTGGACATTCCTTAATGTCCTGGAAAGCTGTCCCCTCGCTCCGCCAGCATCAAAAACAGCTTGCTATGGATCTTTCAGGAATCACCCTGCAGCTGCGCGAGCAGATGCTTGCTGGAACCCTAGAACTTCCGGAAGAAGAGTTCCTTTCTGTTGCCTCGCGTATTTTTGATTATAAACAACTCGAGCTTGTCCCCCTGCTTGTTCAGCTCCTTGAAAACCATGCAACTCCCGCTGCGCTGCGGCTCCTTAAAAAAAATGCAGAAGTTGCCGGCGCTCCTTTAACGCGGATGTATTGCAACCTTTCTTTATTCCGTTTAAAACAAGAAGGCCCCTATGAAAAACGGCTTAAAACATGGATCGCGGAAGCTCAAAAACTTGAGATGATTAGATTCCGGCCTTCAGTCCCATGGAATATGAAAAACACCCTCTCAACCTATGAGCTCACCCCGGAAGAAAGCACGCGTCTGCTACTAGAATGTTACGAAGCCCTCTCAGAAGAGCACAATGAGCAAGGCATCGAAATTATTATTCAAGGAATTCGTAATGGCCATCCCAAAAATCGGTATGCCCTTGCAGGACTCTTGATCCGTACCCTCCAATAGGGTATTCTGTTTTCTTCATGCAGACTAAAAAGTTATTTTTATTGTCGCTTATTTGTTTTGCGCTTCCGCTTTTAGCAGAAGAATATGATGTGCAGCTCAAAAACCCCCTCTTCTCCGGAGGAACCATTTCCTCTGATGAAGGCGGTGTTATTTGCGGACCCGGCATCCGAATTCAAGCGCAAAATATCTCCTACACCCATAAAACTGAAAACGGCCTTCAAATAAAAAAAGTCCATGCAAAGGGAGATCTGCTTCTCGAATATGAAGGAAAAATCTTTGTCGGCGAAGAGCTCGACTACGATTTGGGCAGTAAAACTGGCATCATGAAAAAAGGGCGTACCTCGACCGACTACTGGTTTGTGGGCGGCGATGAAATCGAACTTCTTCCCGATGGAAGCTTTTGGGTCACGCATGCGTATTTGACTACCGTTGAAAGTCAAGATCCTTGGTGGCAGATCCACTCTTCTAAAATCGACGTCAGCGATGAAAGCCTGCTCAGAGCAAAGAATATTAAAGTCCGTTTTTTCGATATTCCAGTCTTCTGGCTCCCCTCTTTCAAGTTCGACCTCAAACTCATTAAAGATCCGCCTATCCGGTATAAGTTTGTTTGGGATCAGATCCTCAAACAAAAAATCACCATGCGATATGAGCTCTACTCGACTGAAACTTTTAGCCTCTTTGGAAGACTAGATTACCGATTTAAACGAGGATTTGGCGGAGCTGTTGAAACCGACTATCAATCACTTAATAAAATCACCCGGTTCCAAACAAAAAACTACATCGCCCATGATAAAACGATTGCCGATCAAAATAACAACAAACGGTACCGTTTTCAGGGTCTTACAACGACAAGCTGGCGGGATGAACAAACTAGATTTCATTTAAGCTACGACAAGCTCAGCGATGATAAAATGCCGCAGGACTTTAAAGACGATGATTTTGAGGTGAACACACAACAAAGAACTATTTTGTGGGTTTCGCATATGACTCAGAATACAACCTCCAAATTCACACTGCAGCCGCGGATTAATATTTTTCAAAGCATCAATCAACAGCTCCCTCTCATTACAACAGGCATCCGCCCTTTTCCCTTAGGAAACTCAGGCGTTATCTTCCAAAACCAATTTTCTGCCGGCTATCTTAATTACATTTATGCAACAGGCCTTGCCGACGAGCTTCCCACATCCCGCTCTGCAAGATTTGAAAGCCGCAACACGCTGTACAAACGATTTGATATGGGGCCTGTTTCGATGACTCCGTGGGCCGGATTCATCGGACTTTTTTATAGTAACACCAAGCAAGACCATGCCGTCGGTCAAGCCATCGGCTCTTACGGATTTCGGTTAAACTCCAATCTCTTCCGGTGCTATCCCACATTCCTCCATAAAATGGAGCCGTATTTCGAGCTCCGAGGACTGACATCCCCATCGACTGCCTCTTTCCGTCATTTCATTTTTTCTATCGATGATGGCTTTGCCAAACAAAACCTCTTCCGCCCCGGCCTTAAACAAACCTTTTACCCATCTGGATCAACCCTCTTGCCTGAAGCCACACTCGACCTTTACACCAATATCTTCGCCGGATCGACCGCCTTTCATCGCGGTCTGCCTAAACTCTACTCAACCTGTGATTTTAGATATCCATCTTGGCTCATCTCAACCGACATCGTCTATAACTTCCAAGAAAATGTGTTTGATAGAACTAACTTGCGCTCTGCCTGGACCATCAATGAAAACGCCGCATTTACCTTTGAGTTCCGCCACCGCAGTAAATTTGATTGGAGAAAATCAGATCACGATAATTACATTGTCGACATTATCCGTCCCATCGATGAGCTTCTTCACTCCCCTCTCTCCGATGGCCGCAACACTTATCTCTCCAAGCTCCAGTTCCGGCTCTCGCCTCTGTGGACCGCTCACTTAGAATCTCACATCGGCACCGGCCGCAAAAATGACCCCGACTACTATGCCTATGAAGTTAAGCTTTCCGTTCTTCTTACAGGTAGATGGCTAATGGAGTTCGGCTACAAATACTCCCCTTCCACCCGCCAATGGATCTTCCCTTCTGTGAAGCTGCTTAATGCAAGATTCTAAAGTCCCAGTTCATCCTACCCATGCCTCTACTGGAATCTTCTGAACGATCTCAAGCGCGATAAAGGAGGCCGAGAGCGTGGGAAGTGCTTCATCGTATATCTCAAGCAAAATAGAAAATGCTTCTTGATACAAGTTTAAAGCCTCTTGTTTATCAAGCTGCTGCGCTTTAGAAACGAACTCAACTACCTTAGAAAAAGCTTCCTTTTTTTGAGCTTCAAGGTTTGACTGTAGCGTAATTACCATTGGGTGATTCAAATCGTATTTCAATCTTTCGAAGATTTCCAAACCTTTCTTGCTGGATTTTAGCGCATCTTTATGCTTATTTAATCGAAATAAAACTAACGCTAAATCATTAAAACTAATTGCCACCAAAGGATGGTCCCAATTAAAAACTTTTTTTCTGAGCTCCAGTACTTCTATCTGGTATTTCAAGGCTTCCTCGTATTTCCCAAGCTTTCCCAATATCGCAACCACATTGTCTAAACTGCTTACCACATCTGGGTGCTCTTCCCCTAAGAGTTGTTTTCTAAGCTCCAGTGCTTCCATCTGGTATTTTAGGGCTTCCTCGTGTTTCCCAAGCTCCCCCAACGTCAAACCTACATTGTTTAAACTGCTCGCCACATCGGGATGTTCTTCCCCTAAAAGTTTTTTCCTGAGCTCTAATGCTTCCATCTGGTATTTTAGAGCCTCCTCCTGTTTTCCAAGATCTCCAAACGTCAAACCTACATTGTTTAAACTGCTCGCCACATCTGGGTGTTCTTTCCCTAAAAGTTTTTTCCTGAGCTCTAGTGCTTCTAACTGGTATTTCAGAGCCTCTTCGTATTTCCCCAGCTCTCCTAAAGTGAAACCTACATGGTTTAAACTGGTTGCAACTGAAGGATGCTCTTCCCCTAAGAGTTGTTTTTTGAGATCCAGCGCTTCCATCTGGTATTTCAGGGCCTCCTCATGTTTCCCAAGCTCTCCCAACATCAAACCCACATTGTTTAAACTGGTTGCAACTGAAGGATGCTTTTGCCCTAAGAGTTGTTTTTTGAGCTCCAGCGCTTCTATCTGGTATTTCAGGGCTTCCTCGTATTTTCCCAGCTTTCCTAATGTTAAACCCACATTGTTTAAACCGATTGCCACATCTGGGTGCTCTACTCCTAAGAGTTTTTTACTGAGCTCCAGCGCTTCCATCTGGTATTTCAGGGCCTCATTGTCTTTACCGAGCTCTCCTAACATCATGCCCACATTGTTTAAACCGATTGTCACCAAAGGATGTTCTTCTCCTAAATTTTTCTTCCAGATCTTCAGCGCTTCTATCTCGTATTTCAGAGCTTCCTCGTATTTCCCTAGCTCTCCCAATGTTAAACCCACATTGCTTAAACTAGTTGCCACTAATGAGTGCTCCTTTCCTAAGAGCTTTTTATAGAGCTCTAGCGCTTCCATCTGG
>JAGOLG010000129.1 GCA_017994195.1 Rhabdochlamydiaceae bacterium | reverse complement strand
GTATGGTTGTTTTGAATTTTTCGCCGTCTTGAGCTATCAACTTGTGCATGGACTTTTTCGTGGACTTTGAGAGATCCTTGCTTGCACTCCACTTGATGGGTGATAACACCGGAATAAGGCGAAGTGCAATCTGTCACAACCAGCTTTGCATTCGAGGTTGTGATCTCACCTGTGTCGCCGACTTGTCCCCCTTTCTCAGGATAGAATGGAGTTTGATCGAGTACAACGATTCCTTTTTGACCGGCAGTGATTTCAGAGATTTTTTGCCCCCCTACAAAAATTGCCTCAACTTTTGCTTCAGAGCTCAGTGTTGTATATCCTACAAACTGTGTGCCTGCGAGTTCTTTGTAAACGCTTTCTTCCACAACTTGCGATTCTGTCACGTGGGCAGCTTTTGATTTTTCTCTCGCTTCTTCTTCTAAGATTTGATACGACTCTAGGTTCACAGAAAGATGAGAATCTTTTGCAATGAGTAAGATCTCCTCTAAGGGAAGTCCGTAGGTGTCTTTCAGTTTGAAAGCCTCTTCACCGGTGATCTCTTTTGCTGTGCGCTGCTCTGCTGAGCTGATGATCGATGACAAGATGTTTCCGCCGCGTTTGAGTGTGCGGAGGAAAGATTCTTCCTCGACACCCAGTACTTCTTCAGTTCTAGATTGAGAAGATTTAAGCTCTGGATAATCATCTCCCATGACTTCCACAACGCGAGGAAGCACACGGCCTAAAAACGGTTCTTGCAACCCTAAAAGCCTTCCATAGCGGACAGCTCTTCTAAGCAGTTTACGAAGCACATAGCCCCGCTCTACATTGCTCGGCTGCGCGCCGTCGGCAATGGCAAAGGCAAGAGATCTAATGTGATCTGCAATCACGTTAAACGCCGGCATCAGATCGTTTTCATATTTTTTCCCTGAAACCTGCTCGATCTGGGAAATAATACTCCTTAAAATATCGGTTGAAAAAAGATTGTCGACTTCCATTTTAAGAGAAACAACGCGCTCTAAACCGCTTCCTGTATCAATCGATTGTTTGGGAAGAGGCGTCATTTTTCCACTAGCGTCCCGATTAAACTGCATGAAAACCAGGTTCCAAAATTCTAAATATCTCTCACCCTCTGTATCATGTAAAATCGAAGCGGCGTTACCAAATTTCGGCCCTCGATCAAAATAGAGCTCTGAGCACGGTCCGCAAGGGCCCGTATCGCCCATCGCCCAAAAATTATCTTTTTCATCCATCCGGACAATGCGGTTCTCCGGCACGATTTTTTTCCACAGTTCATACGCCTCATCGTCATCGCGAAAAACGGTGATCCAAATTTTTTCTGCCTCAAATTTAAAAACTTTTGTTGAGACATCCCATGCAAACTCAATCGCCTGCTTTTTAAAATAATCTCCAAAGGAAAAGTTGCCGAGCATTTCAAAAAAAGTCAGGTGCCGGCTCGTATGGCCAACATTATCCAAATCATTGTGTTTGCCTCCGACACGGATGCATTTTTGAGAAGTTGCCGCCCTCGTATAATCTCTCTCACTTTTACCTAAAAAAACATCTTTAAATTGGTTCATCCCGGCATTGGTAAAGAGAAGTGTGGGATCATCATGTGGAACCACAGACGACGACGGGATCACCGCGTGTTTTTGATCTTTAAAATATTTTAGAAAAGCCCTTCGAATCTCTTGTGACAGCATGGTACATTCCTTAGAAAAGGATCTATCATATCAGGCTTGATCCCTCAGGTCAATGGAGAGCCTCTCGAATGGCTTGAGTTGAAACAAATGGGTCTTTCGGCTTACCAGAATCAGGAAAATTATCTTTATAAGACCATCCGCCAGTTTCTATTTTATACGCTGTGTATATTTGATGAATTTTAGCAGCAAGCTTTTGATTCACAAATCTGAACTCAGCCGGTATTAGCGGAAAGTCTCTCAAAAATGCTAACTCTTGTGATTGAGAAATAAACGCTTGTATATCTTCAGAATTATCATTCTGCTCAGACCAAGTTTCAAACAAAGCTGTTCGTTCTATCTGAATGAGGGGTGTTTCTTTAGCTACTTTGTGAAGGAGTCGTTCAGCCACTATTTTGTCGTTTGGGAATAGTGGTTGATTACCCAGATAATATCCTAAATGCAATTGAAAACGTCGCGCATGAAAGCGAGTAAAGTAGAGAGATTCTTGTAGGTGTTCATTAGGCGTAACTGCAAAGAACCGAAGCCAAGATGAAAGGTGGTAAATTTTTCTTTCCTCATCTGCATTTTGCAAACATTTTTCATCAAAATCTTGAGGTAGCGACTCGTTGATCTTTGTAAAAAAGTTTGATTTGATGCGATTAATTTCCCCCTGAGACTCTTCAGATGCTCTAGAAAAACTTCTAAGCAGCCGTGCGGCATGGGGTAAAGATGTGGTATCTCGTGTGATATTACTTATTACCTCATCCGTAAATACATGTTCTACTTTTTCTACAATGAACTTGTCAAATTCATTAAAATCCATTTTCGAGAGAACGCCTGCATCGAATAATTCGCTCATATTAAAGCCATTAAGGCTGACACATGTTTGTTCTAAAT
>JAGOLG010000070.1 GCA_017994195.1 Rhabdochlamydiaceae bacterium | reverse complement strand
GAAAGGTCTTTAGATAGCGATGTTCATCAAGCCGAAAAAAACCGCACTGCTGTTTTTCTTAATAAATGGGGAGAGCGAATCTCCACACGCTCGGTCGATCGAAATTTTAAACAATACTTAAAAACATCAGGGCTTGCTGCAAAGGCCACGCCTCACACCATTCGTCACACGATTGCAACGCATTGGCTAGAAAATGGAATGGATTTAAAAACGATTCAAACTTTGCTGGGTCACACTTCTCTTGCAACAACAACGATTTATACGCAGGTTTCAAAAAAAATTAAGAAAGAAGTTTACGATAACGCTCATCCCTTGGTCGATTAGTACTCTAGTTTTTACGCCAATAAAAGTGCTTTAATAAATAAGAACACTCTTTTTCCCACATTGATTTTTACATCTGTAGTTTTTGCTGACGATAGCTTTATACCTTATTTTCAAAAGTAAACAGTCAATTTACAATGGGATGATTCTTATTTTGGCATGTATTCGGCTTGCCTAGACAACATTTTTATGGGCTGAGCACATGTAAATTTGTGTCGTTTTTGTTTTTTTTCTTCTCGATCTAGAAATGTTTGCCATTTATTTATATATACTTGTAAATCATTGGTTTAGATTTTAAGTCTAGCTTCATTTTTATTCTGGAAGTTGATTCATTTTATTCCAAAAATAATAAAAAATTAAAAAAATTGTTTACGATAAGAACAACCTCTGATACAAGCAAATTATATACCTTAAACAAACAGGTAGGAGTAACAAATGAAAACAACAGTACTGTTTAGTGTCTTAGCACTAACCGCCTCTGTATTTGCAGATGACGAATTAGTTGCTGCTGCTCAAAGAACGAGCGGACAATCTCAGCAACAGAAGAACAATAACAACCAAAACCAAATGATGAACGTCGTCACGCTGACTTCTGCTCGTCCAGAAAGCGATAATGGCTGGTATATATTTGCAGATGCGCTCTATTGGCATGCTGATGTGGGATCTTCAGATTGGGCGAATAACGTTGGTGTTACTGTTAATCAACATAAAAAAAACAAAAACCATAGCCTAGACTTTAAATGGGATTGGGGTTTTCGAGTAGGGCTTGGTGCTAATATTGACCATGATATGTGGGATACAAACTTCTACTATACATGGTTCTTTACTGATAACAGCAATTCAGCTGGAAATAGCAACACTTCATTCGTGGCTGGTGAACTCGGTGATTCATTTTTATCTATCAGCCCCACTACAGGCTCAATTAAATGGGGTATCCATTACTCCATGTTTGATTGGGAACTGGGCCGTTGGCACTATGTAAGTAAAAATCTAGCTCTCCGTCCACATGTCGGGATCAAGGGCGGCTGGATCAACCAAGATATTAAGATGAAGTTTAGAAATCAAACTGGTGGACAAGGATCAGTCTCTGGACATCAGAAGCTTGAAAACGATTTCTGGGGAGTTGGACCTTCAGTCGGTGTTAACACAATGTGGGTACTGGGTAATGCAGGAAAAGCTATGGATCATCGCTTTTCTCTCTGCGGAGATTTTAGCGGAGCATTGATGTACGGTCACTTTGAAGTTGAAGATAAACAGAAATTTTTCAACGCAGGTGGAGCACAAACTTTATCGGTGAAAACAAATGGTCTGACACGAAATCTTGCTGCAGCAATGTTGCAAGGGTTCTTGGGTCTTTCTTGGGATACTGCCTTTAATAAAGGCAAAAACCATTTCACGTTTAAGGCTGGATATGAACTCCAATATTGGTTCCGTCAAAACCAGTTAGTCTGGACTGATCTGTTTAGTGCGAACCACCGCATTTCAGATGACCTCGCCCTCCAAGGCGTGACAGCTGAGTTCCGTTTCGACTTCTAATTAGAAGTTTGCGGAAAGCGTAATATCAGGCCCATCTTTCTTATCTTGGCGCTGGGTGCCGAGTCGGGAAGATGGGCTGATTTATTATAAGAAAAAGACGGAAAAGCGTTAAGCCGGATTCTGTCGAGGACAATCATTCTTCTAGGAGCCTTGTCGCCAAAGCCCTCAAGCGATTTTAAACTCTCCGGCGCGGAGAGCACCTTTGGTGGAGAGCTATTCTTGCTTCAGATAGGGTTTATCGCACCTGACCTCTCGATCAGCGTGGAGGATTCCTAAAATCCCCATTTTCAGCCTGTCAACTGCCCTTATTAAAACAAGAGAGTTGCGGAGTGTTTTCTGTGATACTTTCCGTAGCCTTACGGCCCCCAGTCTTTCACTGGTATCTTCTCCTGAGAAGTCCAGACTTTCCTCTAGCAACTTTAATGTTGCTAGCGATTGCCTACTTTTCCGTCAAACTATGTGCTGGCTACGCGGCGTCTTCGACGTTTTGCGCCAGAAGCTGCGCCTTCAACAGCCGCTTCTTCAGGTTGCCAGTAGTGGATGCGAGAGCAATGTTCGCAGAAGACGAGATTGTCTCCTTTACGAACAACGTTTTCATGTTGAGCTGTCAGTGCAATATGGCAGCCGCTGCAGGTACGATTTTCAATAGGTACGATGACGCGGTCTTTCTTATTTCTAAGAAGCCTTTCATAGATGCGAAGCGTTTCTTGCTCTGCGCTTTTTGCAAGCTCTTCTCTTTCAGCTTTCAGACTAGACCCTTCGGAATTGATGAGCTCTATGCTGTCTTTAATCTCTTTTTCTAGAGAAAGGCTGCTAATTTCAGAGGCTTGAAGGCTTTCTTTAATTTTCCCAAGAAGCTCTTCTTCTGCGACGCGTTTGTCCACGAGGTCAGAGACTTTTTGCTCAGTGGCAATGCGTTCACGATCTAAAGCGGTCATCTCATGTGTCAGGGCATTAAATTCTTCTACTTTTTTAATAGAACTTTGCTGAGATTCGAGCTTCTTCATTTTATCTGCAATCTCTTGAATTTTCTGTTCAAAAGAGACGATATGTTTATTGACGTCTGAAATTTCAGTTTCTTTCACAGTAAGCTGCTCATGGAGCTCTTTGCGAAGGGCTTCGATTTGCTCAATTTCTTTAAGACGCTCTTTTTTGACGCGCATAAGACGAAGCATTTTCATATCTAGTTCTTGAATATCTAAAATCGTCTTGAGAGCTTCTTTCATCGGTAAATCCTATCAAATAGTTGAATCCAATCAGAATATAGGTGCCCGATTTTCTTCTCAAGCACTATTTCTTGCACATGGAGATAGATAAGGAGGCATCTTCATAAAGTCATTAATGAAGAAAATTTATTACTCTTTAGCTATGCTGGCGGACCCATTCCCGGTCAGGGTGGTGGAAAAGAATAACTGTTACAACAGCTACAACAGTTAGGCCCGATAGCAGAAGGAATGCTCCTTGGTAGTTGCCTGTGAGGTCAATCAGCCATCCCGTTAAGAGGGGAGCTAAGATGCCTGCAAGTGATAGGCAGCTTGAAGTAATTCCTTGAGAGGAAGCCGCTCTATCTTTTGCCACGTCTATGTTAACGCTAAAGAAGGCCGGCTGTGGCAAAAAGCCGAATCCCAGGCCTAAGCTGAGGAAAAAGATGGAAAGCCACAGAGAGTGGGTAAAGCTTAAGAACACAAAACAGATCGCCGCAAGAAGCTGGCTGACCCAGATAAGGTGAGATCTGGCAAGCCTTCGGCTGCCTGTTTTTTGATAGAGCCAGTCGGATAAAAAGCCACCTGCTTTTAAAAAAAGAGCTGCAACAAGCCATGGGATGGTTAAATACCAGCCAACGCTTTTCAAATTTAGATTGTGCTGTGAGAGGAAGTAGCCAGGAAGCCATAGCGTTGCAAAGAAGAGCATGTAGCCAAAGGCGAAATAGGCGATATTGTTAGCTATAAGGGCAGGGTGAGTCAGGATAAAACGCCAATCGACCTTCGCACTTTCAATTTCAATTTTGTTTTTAGGGAAGGAAGAGATGATTTTCATTTCCTCTTTATTGACATACTTTGACTGCTCAGGTTTATCTCTAAAAAGGGCGTACCAGAAAAAGGCCCAAATAATACCCACTGCGCTGATGGAGAAAAACATGGTTCTCCAGCCAAAGTCTGCGACTAAGTAAGAGGTAATCGGAGCCCCGATCACAGCAGAGAGAGGGATGGCAACAAGGCCTATCGAAAGAGCTGTTGCCCTTTCTCGTTCCGGAAGCCAATCACTAATTGTACGGGACATTGCAGGAAAATGGGGTCCTTCTGTGACTCCTAGAAGGGCTCGGAGACCAATAAATCCCCAAAATCCTGTTGCAAAACCAAGAAGCCCAACACAAATAGACCAAGCAATAGCAGCCAGCGGCCACACAAAGCGGGCGCCGTAAACATCGACAAGCCAGCCACCAAATGCGGTCAATAAAACATAGCCAAAGGCAAAAGCCGAAAGGATGAGTCCAAACTGCGTATCAGTGAAATGGAACTCTTGCTTCAAGGGATCGATCACAAATGAGATAGCGGATCTGTCGACAAAATTAACAAGTGTAATAAAAAAGATGAGAGCTGCGACTATCCAGCGATACTTTGTAGCTTTTACTGTTTGCATATTTTCCTTATGAAAAAAATAAAGGATACTAAATTCCGCAAAAAAAGGCACCTTTTAAAAAAGATCCATTACCAAGTCCATAGTGCGAAAAATAGGAATTTGTGACAGAATGCAAAATATGTCATATTTACAAAAATATTTTCACAAAACTGCTGAAGGAAAACGATCCTCTTCTTCTATTGCTTATTTAGCTGCAATTGATGCCGTTCATGAAGCTTACCCTGAAATTTCAGAGGCCATTGTCCAAGAGCTTAAGGATCAACGATCTCATCTGAAGCTCATCGCGTCTGAAAATTTTTGTACACTTCCTGTGCAGCTTGCCATGGGCAACCTTCTTACGGACAAATATGCTGAAGGATACCCTTTCCACCGCTTTTATGCAGGATGCGACAATGTCGATCGGATTGAAGCGCTGGCAGTGGAAGAGGTAAAGAAAGTTTTTAATTGCGAGCATGCATACGTCCAACCCCATTCCGGGGCGGATGCCAACATGGTCGCCTTTTGGTCGGTCTTGGTTCACCGGATTCAAAACAAGGAAATTCAAAGGCTTGGTAAAAAATCTTTAGACGAGCTGACTCCTGAAGAATACGAGAAAATCCGCGAACTCATGATGAATCAAAAAGTGATGGGGATGTCCTTGAATTCAGGCGGACATCTTACACACGGATATCGTCATAATATCTCATCCAAAATGATGCAGTCGTTTGTTTACGATGTCAATCCTAAGACAGGACTTTTGGATTATTCAGACCTGCAGCAGCAGGTTAAACAGGTAAAACCGGCCATTCTCATTGCAGGCTATTCTGCTTATCCGAGGTTTATTGATTTTGCGGTGATGCGGGAGATCGCAGATTCTGTCGGTGCTACTTTCATCGTTGATATGGCACATTTTGCTGGACTTGTCGCCGGACAAGTAATGACGGGCAATTACGATCCCGTTCCTTTTGCTCATATCGTCACCTCGACAACGCATAAGACATTAAGAGGTCCGCGTGGCGGGCTTATTCTGTGCAAGAATGAATATAGCGAAGTGATCGACAAAGGATGTCCACTGGTGCTTGGCGGTCCGCTCCCGCATGTGATCGCTGCCAAGGCGATTGCCTTCAAAGAAGCAGGAACTGCCGATTTTCGCACCTATGCTCACCAAATTGTTGCCAATGCCAAGGCGCTGGCCGAAGAGCTACTGACGCATGGCGTTCCTCTTACAACCGGTGGAACGGACAATCACCTTCTTGTGATGAATATCGCACAAGGCTTTGGGTTGACAGGCCGTCAAGCGGAGCTTGCGCTCCGTGAAGCGTTTATGACTGTGAATCGGAATGCTATCCCATTTGATACGAATGGAGCCTGGTATACATCGGGTGTGCGCATTGGAACCCCTGCCCTTACAACGCTTGGCATGAAAGAGGATGAAATGAAACAGATCGGAGCTTTGATTGTAAAACTTCTCAAAGCCACAAAACCGATTAAAGATGAAAAAAGTAGCGGAATGAGCCGGGCTAAAGCTGAAATCACGCCTTCTGTTTTAGAAGCCATACGAAAAGAAGTAACAGAGCTTCTCAGACAATTCCCGCTCTATCCAGAAATTACGATTTAACAAGAGGTTATATGTTTAGAATGGACGATGAAGAAAACGAAAAAACACCTGAAGCAAAAATTAAATTGATCGAAGGAAAAATCGACGAAGCGCTTTTAAAAGCGCGCCGCATTTTCTTTTGCGATGTTGTTGATATGGATAGCGCAAAAGATGCCATTCGTAAACTATGGTACCTAGAGCTTACTGAACCAGGTAAACCGATCCTGTTCGTGATTAATTCTCCTGGCGGATCAGTCGATGCTGGATTTGCAATTTGGGATCAAGTGAAGATGATCACATCGCCGGTGACAACACTGGTAACAGGGCTTGCTGCATCCATGGGATCGCTTCTCAGCTTGTGTGCAGCTCCTAAGAGACGTTTTGCGACACCGAATTCAAGAATCATGATCCACCAACCCAGAATCATGGGAGTGATCCAAGGGCAGGCAACAGATCTTTCTATCCAAGCAGAACAGATTATGAAAACGCGCAAACAAATTGTCGATGTCTATGTCGAAGCAACAGGAAAAGATGCTAAAGAGATTGACAAAGCCATTGACCGCGATCATTGGTTCACTGCCGATGAAGCGCTCAAGTTCGGCCTGATCAACGGAGTTGTAACTTCGTTTAAAGACTTAAAATTGTAGAGCAATTTTAGTCTTCTAAAGATACTTGGGGTGTGCTAATTCAAAGTCAAAAGGACTCTGAATGGAAATAGGCATCCCAAAAGAAATAAAAGATAAAGAATTTCGTGTCGGCGCAACACCTGAGATGGTCTATGCATTTGTACAAGCAGGCCATGGCGTTCTGATTGAGACAAAAGCCGGCGATCCCATTGGATTTACAGACGAAATGTATCAAGAAGCTGGCGGGCGCATTGTTAAAAGCGCAAAAGATATTTACAAAGCCGAACTGATCATCAAAGTCAAAGAACCTCAAGAGAGTGAGTTTCCGCTGCTTCATGAAGGTCAGATTCTTTTTTGTTATTTCCATTTAGCGCCGGATCCAGTTCAAGCCAAAAATCTTCTCGAAAGAAAAATCATCGCAGTCGCTTATGAGACCGTGACTGATAAAGCAGGAAGGCTGCCGCTTCTTGTTCCCATGAGTGAAATTGCAGGACGCATTGCGATTCAAGCAGGAGCCACAGCTCTGCAAATGGCAAACGGCGGCCGTGGGGTTCTTCTTGCAGGTGTTCCGGGAGTATTTCCTGCACACGTAACAGTGATTGGCGGGGGAGTTGTAGGGACACAATCTGCTCGGATGGCAATGGGTCTTGGCGCCGATGTAACTATCCTGGATAATAACTTAGCACGTTTAAGGGAGCTGGATGGCCTTTATGGTCCCCGCCTAAAAACTCTCTTTGCATCTCCGGCAAATATCGTACAATGTGTCAAGATTTCTGATTTAGTTGTAGGCGCGGTTCTTATTCCCGGCAAACTCGCTCCCAAACTCGTCACTCACGATATGGTCAAGACGATGATGAAAGGGTCTGTCATTGTTGATGTTGCAATCGATCAAGGCGGGTGCTGCGAAACTTCCAAACCCACAACACACTCTAATCCCACCTATGTTGTAGATGGTGTTGTTCATTATTGTGTCGCCAATATGCCAGGAGCTTGCGCCCGCACTTCAACAATCGCACTCACAAACGCTACCATGACGTATGCGCTGAAACTTGCCAATGAAGGCCTTAAAGCTGCGTTAAAAAAAGACCGCGGGTTCATGGAGGGCTTAAATCTTTATAAAGGCCATGTCACCAATGCCGATGTAGCACATGACTTGGGCTATCCCCACATGCCTCCCGAAAAGGTACTATAGTAGGGTTGAAATCTTCGCTTAGGTCGGGCATGCTTATCCCAAAGGTTCAATAACATGCCGTACAGTTTTTTTTCAGAGGAAGATCTAAAGCAGGGCCAGATGCTTCTCCAAGAGGGGAAAATCGGTGATTTGCTCTTCTCCGGCGGCACGTATCAAGTAGAAATTAGAATTAATAAAGAGACATTTTGGCCTTTCTTGCAGATCTCCGACGAAGGAAAGCTGAAAGATCATTTTTGTTCTTGTCCGGCAGCAGAAGAGGGCTTAAGCTGTCCCCACCAAGCGGCAGCTTGGCTTAAAATTACCAACGGAAATAAAGTCCCCCTGCACGTCCGCTTCAGAGAGTCTTTTTGGTACGAACTTTTCCAGATGGCAGCGCGCAGGCATGGTGAGGATAAAAGCTCGCTAAGAGGCTCTGTAGAGGCCGGATATCAAGCTTTTTCGTCCACTGGGAAGAATCTATTTTCTCTTAAAGCCCGTACGCCTGAAGGGAAAAAAATGATCAAAGAGATCATCGCCCAAAGAAAGCCTGAAACAGAAGAGACATCACTGAAATTTTCGAATCTCTCACCCGAAGAGCTCCTGCTATGGAAAGAAGGAAGGCCGAGCCCGGAGCTTAGTTTTGAGCTGTCATTTTGGTCCGATCTTGCAAAGTGGTGCTTTAGAGAACAAGAAGAACAAAAACCCTACGAAATTGAATTCGAAGATGGGGATAAGAAATTGCCCCATGGCCTTAAAGTTCAATTTGAAAGCGCCTTCATTTCTTTTTATGTTGCAGAAGCCAATTGGCCGCTTATCATCCCAACACTTTCAACAGTGAAATCTCCACTGATTGTGCATGAAGTTTCCCATAAACAAATTCAGAGAATTTTTTATGACCAGCTTCGCAAAGTTTTCCATCTTGATATTCTCTTGCACGAAGAAACAGACATCACACTCAATCGAAAACAAATCGGTGAATGGATTTATGTACCGGGGCAAGGATTTTATCCTTCGCAAATCGATCCACTTTTAAAAGAAAAACTCATCCCCACTTCGCAAGTAGGAGAGTTTCTCCACAGGCATCATTTCCTTCTGAAACACCATTTGCAGGGTACAAAAATTCAGGATGAGAAACTAAGTGCTAGGTATCACCTATCCTTCGATCAAGAGCAAAACCTGCACCTGACATGTTACGTCTTTGAAAAAGGAGATCTGCAAAAACTAAATGCAGCTAAGTTTGGATCGTGGGTTTTTCTTCCAGATAAAGGCTTCTTTCTACTCGGAGATATTCTGTTCGATGATACGCATACAGTCATTCCCAAGCAGGAAGTTTCTCACTTTGTTTCACGCCATAGACCCTGGCTGAGCTCTTATGAAGGCTTTGAAACCCCTGTGA
>JAGOLG010000128.1 GCA_017994195.1 Rhabdochlamydiaceae bacterium | reverse complement strand
GCTGCAGCTCGGCATGGCGCGCAGCGAACGGCGCAACCGCGCGCTGGATCGCGCCCGCCAGCAGGCCGAGGAAGCGTCTTTGAGCAAGACGCGATTCCTCGCCAATATGAGCCACGAACTGCGCACGCCGCTGAATGCCATCATCGGCTTTGCCGAGGTGATCCAGAAACAGCTGCTCGGTCCGCTCGGCAATGCCCGCTATTACTCAGAAATGCCCCTGTTGAAAAGCTTAGTCAAAAAAGTCAACAGCTGGATCCTGGACAAATTTCTAAAACCCGACGAGAGAGCCTCATTTCTCGCCCAACAGCAAGAACTACCTAAAGCCAACACGCTCGGCCAGTACCGCAACCAAACCCTGAACCTCTTAAGAGACTTCGTCCATAGCGAATATAGCTACAGCTCTACAAAAACCAAGCTCGATTACGTCATTTTTCAATCCCTCCCCAAAAAACTCCGTAAAGAAATCGAATCAAACATCGTCATCTTTGCAGACTCCAACTGGCAAGAAGGCATCCACGACATCCACTACGGAATCGGCTGCAATCCCGCAAGCGGACAAATCGAACTTCTCGCCCTCCTCGACAACGGCACCATCCACAAATTCCTCAACCAAAACTCCTACTTCAAAACACACACCTGGGAACTCGCCATCTAAGCTCTCATAGCTTCAATGCTATGGAAAAGTTGACGTTTTATGCTCATATAGCATTATCATTGGGATAGATCTGCATCCTTAACCTCTGTAAGCCATTCTGAACACGGTTCAAATATCCAATTTTCATCTGGATGTCCATTAGTGCCATTGAATAGACGGCTCACTAAAATGTGCTTTTCCAACAATTGAGGGTTATCTCGATACTCAAACATACCTTCAAGATCCATAAAATGTGCAAAAATGTCCTGCGAACACATTTCCTCCCCAAAATGCGTCTTTACTAGCACTTTATATACACGAAATTTATTGCCTTTTGGAATGATCTCTTTGATGCTATATGGATCGATATCGACGAATTTATTATTTTTCCATGTTTGCCGTTGGCTGAGGCTTGTATCCAACGTCATTTGATCACTATCAGTATATTGATAAAGATAGACATCTTTTTGAAGTTCATACACTTTTCCTATAACATGCCCTCGTTGAAAATCGGAGCTAACATCTCTTTTTCCCTCACCCAATGAAGATATAGTTAGAAGTGTCACTAATAAAAAGCTACTCAAAACAATAACCCCAAAATATGCAACAATTAAGAACAGGATTTGACCTTGCCCCCTCTGATGAACCATTCGAAACTAGAGGTTTTGGTTTAGTCCTTTGATTTTCTCACACTCATACATTTCTATAGAGCCTAATCTATAGGAAACGCTTATTTTTCGAAGGGAGCCAACCTGCTCCCCCCATGGGGGGAGCGCGCGGCGACCTTCAAAATTTCTTTGAAATAATCGCTTCATAAGTTGATTACCTGATCTTCTAGGTAACCTTCTTTATTCAGCATCTCTACAGGTGTTAACCCATCAATTCCACTGTGTGGTCGATTGTAATTGTAATCATCTCGCCATCGCTCGATAACCTCTTGAGATTGCTGAAGATCGAAAAATAAATTCTCATTCAGACATTCATCTCGTAGCTTTCCATTAAAGCTTTCTATATGACCATTTTGCATCGGCTTCCCGGGTTGAATATATTGCCAGTCTACACCTTGCTCTAAAGCCCATTTTAAAATTGTATTTGAGGTAAACTCAGTGCCATTGTCACTTCGAATTGCCTTAGGCTTACCTCGAAATTCAATCAGACGATCTAATACTTTTTTTACTCGCTCTCCACCAAGTGATCGTTCAACAGCTATCTCTAAACACTCACGCGTATAATCATCAATGACCGTCAGCATTCGTATTTTGCGTCCACATTGCAGCGTGTCCTGAACAAAATCCAGGGACCATCTCTGATTAGGCGCGGCAATCTTAATCTGCTCAAGCCTAGCGCCAAGAACTCTTTTCCGCGCGCCTCTTCTTCGTACCTTTAAGTCGAGTTCCCGATATAATCGAAATACCTTTTTATGGTTGATATGCACTCCTTCCCGTTTTAGAAGTAGATGAATTCGACGATAACCAAACCGTCTTCGCTCGTGAGCAATCTTTTGAATCTTCATGCGAAGCTCCTCCTCATTGCTTTTTTTCGATGTGCATCGGACTGTTCCTCTACATGCCCCAACAAGCCTGCAGGCTCTTCTCTGCGACAGGCCATGGGCTTCCATGGTCTGTACGCATCTTTTCTTGGCTTGAGGGCTCACCACTTTTTTCCGAGGACATCCTTGATGGCTGTAATTTCGAGGGTGAGATTGGCAACGATCCGCTTTAGCTGAGTATTTTCAGCTTCAAGGGATTTCATTTTCTTGATATCAGGGATGCTCATCCCTTCGTATTTGGATTTCCAGGCATAGTAGGTGGGGCTAGATATGCCATGCTTGCGACAGACGTCTGAGACTTTCATCCCAGCATCGGCTTCTTTCAAAATCCCTACAATCTGTTCTTCTGTGAATCTGCTCTTTTTCATAGTTTGTGCTCTCCATTTTGCACAAACCTCTATTTATCTTTGGATCATTTTATTGGGGCAAGGTCA
>JAGOLG010000127.1 GCA_017994195.1 Rhabdochlamydiaceae bacterium | reverse complement strand
GCCCGTGAGCGTGCCCGAAAAAACCCGTGCCCGTGAGCGTGCCCGTGCCCGTGCCCGATTGTTAGGTATGACCAACCCACATAGGTAACACTAGGAAAGTCACATAGGTTACAAAAAGGAAACCCACATGGGTAACACTTTTTTGGTATAATTCTCTTTTTTAAAAGAGGAGAATAACTATGCCATGGAGGGAAACTAAAGTGGAAGATCAAAGAAAAATGTTTATAAAATTCTATTTAGATGATGAAGCGAGTATAACTTCTTTGTGTCGAGAGTTTGAAGTTAGCCGGAAGACGGCCTATAAATGGATTGAAAGGTTTAAAGAGTTAGGAGATGAAGGGCTAAAAGATCAGAGAAGAGCAAGAATAAATCAAACTCAGACAGATGAAGAATTGGTTCAGAGTATACTGAGTGTTAAAAACAAACGGTTAACCTGGGGACCCAAAAAAATTCGTGGATTCTTATGCAATCAAACGCCTGAAAAGGAGTGGCCATCTGCAACAACAATTGGAACCATTTTGCTTAAGAATGGTTTTCAGAAAACAAGAGAATTAAGAAAACGTTTGCCTGTGAGAAGTAAGCCATTCTCTGCATGCCAAGAATCAAATGACCTATGGTCCATGGATTTTAAAGGGTGGTTTAGAACCAAAGAAGGAGTAAAATGTGATCCATTAACACTAACTGATGCTCATAGTCGTTTTCTTTTGCATTGCAGTAAGCTCCCTTTAGGAACAACGGAGTATGTATGGGATATACTTGAAAAATGTTTTTATCAATATGGGTTGCCAACCTATCTGAGACATGATAATGGCCCTCCTTTTGCAGCATGTGGCGCAGGAAGACTTTCCAGATTATCCATAAACATCATTAAGGCCGGAGTGATTCCAGAATGGATTGATCCAGGCAAGCCTTATCAAAATGGTAGGCATGAGAGAATGCATCGTACATTAAAAGCTGAAGCCATTATTCCAATGGCGCTAACGCTAAAAGAACAACAGCTAAAATTCAGTGAATTTCAAAACTATTTCAACTTTGAAAGACCTCATGAAAGTCTTGGGCAAAAAACACCTGGAAGTATCTATACCTACTCACCGCGAGAGTGGGATGGGCAATTAAAATCACCCGAATATGACACAAGTTGGCAAATAATCCGGGTGAGAGGAAGTGGACAAATTGGCTGGAGAGGAGATGAGATATTTATCTCCAAAGCACTAGAAAATGAACACATTGGTTTAAGGGAAAACCAAGAAGGAGAATGGGAGGCTTATTATGGTCCAGTGTATCTAGGGGTAATCGATCAAGAAGGCAAATTAAAATATGCCCAAAGAGAAACCAGATCAAATCGAATGTATAAAGAACGAGTGTATTAAAAAATTTTTTAACTCCTCCCCCCTAGAGGGGAGGAGGAGCAATTAAACTTAATAAAAGGTATAGTATACCAAAAGTGTTACCTATGTGGGTTTCCTTTCTGTAACCCATGTGCGTGACCAAAGTGTTACCTATGTGACGTTCCTTCCCTTACCAATAACTGTTGCCTACGTGAATTTACGAAAATCGGGCACGGATTGAATCTACGATTCTTCTTCTACATCGTCCACGACGTTATTTCGATCAAAATCGCGGACGTCATGGCCAATTTTAGGAAGGTGAGAGAACCTGCGTTGCTCGGTACGATAGTCATGTTCGCTTCTGATCTTGCGAGCTAGAAACCTGCTACGATTTAGAGTGAGGAGCTCATCTTCATCTTTTTTCAGTTGTTGATGGATATCATGCAATCCGACTCTGGCATTATGGAGTGCTGCGGCCAGCCTTTGCATCGCCTCCTTATCTGCAGTAGACGATCGATCGTTTGCGAACACCGCTTTGATAGCCAAGGGCAATGGAGCCCTTTCTGGCCTTTTCATCGGCTTTTCTTCGCCCTCTTTCACATTCTTTTTCTTTTTCTTGGGTTGCATTTTTGGCATGTGCTGCTTTAGCTTTGCTTTGATCTCGTCGCTAATTGGAGCCTCTGTATCCCCATATTTCATCATCAGGTTATCGATCTTGTCGATGTCGTAGAAGAAGTCTAAATTTTCTTCGAACTCTTTTGCCAGGCCATCCCTGTGAGGTTGCAAATAGGATAAGTATTCATGGGGAGCGATATATAGCTCTTCGAGATGGTCATTTAAATCATTTGTATCTCTATCGCGCACTTTCAGCAATTTCAGAGAACCGATAAAGGTTTTCATTTCGCCTTCGCATTCGTCTGGATCGATTTCGTATTTTTGAGGATTTTGCAGGCTTCTAAATAGCTTGTTAAAGAATTTGCCATCCTCGATCTTTTGAGCCATTTTTTTGTCTTTCTCTTTGCTGAAGACAATCTCAAAACCATCCACTCCTTCATTGCGAATATGGTTGAAGCGGTGCTGCTTGCCGTGCTCGAGTTTAGAGGAGTTCATATTGTGGGTGACTGTTTTGCCCTCTTTTTGCATGCCGATCCATACTTTACCGTTCTTTTGAAGCTGTTCGACGATGGCTTTTGCGTCATCACCAAACCCGCCCTTTTCTTCGTCATTCTTAAATTTATTAATCACGCTTTCACATTTTTTTTGCAGATCTCCCAAAGTTTCGGTTACTACCTGATAACTCACTGGATTTGAACTTATAAATTTTTCAGCTACTCGATCA
>JAGOLG010000126.1 GCA_017994195.1 Rhabdochlamydiaceae bacterium | reverse complement strand
GCCCAGCATTCGTGGGCGATCCAATGAGCTTGTGGACGATTCGGCAAAATCCATCAAAAAGCCAAATGAGAGGCCGAAGCAGATACGACATCGCATAAAGAACGGGCACTCCGATCATTGCAGCATGCTCTGCATACCTGCGACCTGCAAAAAGTGGTGCGATTTCAGCAAAAATCAAAACGATAATCACTTGTGTAATCGGGGCAAGATCAGGACTAAAATGGAGGCTCTCGTAAAGCCTGCGCGATGCCTCAGAACCGATTTGCAAGGCGGCATTGATACAGATCAGAGCTGTTCCAAAAAGCCTACCGGGATGGTGCAAAAGATCGTTGAGCCAAATCGCGCGTTTATTGCCTTTACTAACATAATATTGAAGCCTCACTTTATTGAAGGAGACACAGGCCATTTCCAGCATGGCAAAAAAACCTTGGATCACAAGACATATTAAGATGAGAGTCAGGAGAAATTCCCAAGATTCGTTCATCTTTTTTTCCTCATCCGTCTGATATAGACACGCCTGACGCGTGTCGGTTCTGCAGCTAGAACATGGAAAAGACAGTCGTCGGTGATCAATTTGCTGCCGCTTTTTGGAATATCCCCCATTTTCTCTGTCAGATAGCCTCCCACGGTCACCATGTTATTCTGCGAAACAAACGGGATATCAAAGATCTTCTCAAGATCGGCAAGCTCCATTTTACCGCTGGCAATGATGACATCATCCCCGGACAAGGTGTAGAGATTTTTTTCATCGCGCCTATCGGCAATCTCCCCGATCACTGTTTCAACAAGATCTTCTAATGCAATGATCCCGGAAACCGATCCATATTCATCGACGACAATCGCGAACGACTCTTGCCGATCGTAGAACTGCCGAAGAAGCACTTTGGCCGCAACTGTTTCAGGGACGAAAAACGGCTTTTCTAAAATGGGGGGTAGATCGTCTGCAGAGTTGATTGACTCGCGGTGAAGAAAAAATTGCCGGCTTGTCATGATCCCGATAATCTGATCAAGCCCTTCTTTACAGACAGGGATCCGGGAGCACTCTTGATCGACAAAAAGATGAATCAGGCGGGAAAGGGGCTCTTCCAGATCAAAATGAAGAACTTCTTCCCGAGGTCTCATCCGCTCTTTTACTGTTGACTCTTGAAGGGCCAAATACCCTCGAATGAGTTCTGCCTCTTCAGCTTGCAGCACTCCATATTGCCTTGAAGTCCTCAAAGCATGCTGCAGCTCGTCAATAGAGATCTCTTCTTCTTTTCTTAAAAAGAAAAACAGCACTCTAGAAACAACATTTGTTACGGCAACTAAAGTTTTACGGACAGGTCCCAGAAGCCTTTGAAAGAAAAATAAAATAGGAGCCACCCGATAGGAGATTTTCGCATTGTTCACAAGACCGATCGATTTTGGGACAACTTCCCCTAAAAAGAGAGTAAGCGCCAAAGGAACGCCTACATTGAGAAGCCAGTTTGATGACTCTCCAAATAGCGATGCTGTGACGTTTTGTACTAAAATATTCACTGCAATATTGATCATGATAACCGTGACGAGAAGATCGCGCGGTGATGAGAGCAGGTCTGCGACAAGCCGTTTTCGCGGATCAAGATCTGTTTTAAAGGCCTTAACTTTTAGACTTGAAAGTGAAAATAAAGAAGTTTCCGAGGCAGAAAAGAAACCTGAAAAAAATAACAGGATAACAAGCAGGCTAATCAATATTGTCATAATCTCTAATCGGCGTGAAAATAAACTTTCACCTGACCTTCGCGCACCATCCCTAGATTACGCTTTAAGACCATTTCAACCCAAGCAGGATCTGATTGACTTTGGATTTGCAGGGCAAGATCGTGCTTTACGCTGAGAGCCGCAGCCTTTTCTTTTTCAAGTTGCTGGAACTTAGACACCATCTCTTGATAAGTTCTTTTTTTCTCTTCCATTGCATGCATAAAGAATAGCGCTGCAGCACCTAAAAGAATAAAAAACCACCCAGAGCCCCTTACAGAGCTAGGTGTCCACCTTTTTTTGCCGGATGTAGTTGAAGATACGCGCGCCATCTTAAGCCTGATTCTAATGATCCCGCTTTTTTTGCGAAGAGTTTTTTTACGAAAGATGATAAATTAATGAATGATTAAGATGCAATATTCAAATTGCTAATCCTAAAGAATTTATGCGATTGGAAGTGTAATGTTGGTTTGTTTCATGTATTTCCCACCGCGCTCAGCATAAGAAGTTTCGCAAATTTCAGAGGCTTGATAGAAAATAACCTGAGCTAAGCCTTCATTTGCATAGATTTTTGCAGGAAGCGGCGTTGTGTTGGAAATCTCAAGAGTCACATACCCTTCCCATTCAGGCTCAAAGGGAGTGACATTCACAATAATTCCACAGCGAGCATACGTCGACTTTCCAAGGCAGATTGTTAAAACATCCCGCGGAATCCGAAAATACTCAATGCTGCGCGCCAAGGCAAATGAATTAGGCGGCACGATGCAATATTCGCCTTCAATATGAACAAAAGCATCATCTCGAAAATTCTTAGGATCAACAAGAGAGTTGTTGATATTTGTAAAGATTTTGAATTCACTGGCAACACGCAGATCGTAACCATAACTGGATAGTCCATAACTGATGACTTTTTTTCCTTCGCAGTAACGAACTTGGCCATCTACAAACGGCTCA